>NZ_JAVFVX010000022.1:56453-89334 GCF_033441795.1 Streptomyces sp. ADMS
GCCGAACCGTGGCGCCGAGGGGCGGGGCCGAGGCCCGGGAATCAGCCGCAGGGCCGAGGCGCGGGGCCCAGCCGCGGAGCCGGTGTTCGGGTCGCCGGCGAGCCCCGGTCCGGGGGTCAGGTCCCGGGCCGGGGCCGGCTGGTGGGGCGGACTGCCCTCGGTCAGACCGTAATCGGCGCGGCGAGCCTGCGGTCGGCGATCGAGCGACCGACCTGGATTTCGTACGAACCTTTCACAAAGACCCACACGTTGGCGGACTCGTCCCAGATCTCGAAGGCGCGGCGCGGGAGTTCGAGGACCACCTCCACCGTTTCACCGGGGGCCGCCTCGATGCCGGCGAAGGCCGCGAGCCATCGGGCCGGGCGGCCGGCGTCCTGGACGGTCGGTGCGAGGTACACCTGTACGACCTCGCGGCCCGGGCGCGTGCCCGAGTTGGTGACCCGGACGGTGACCGTCACCCCGTTCGCCCGCGTCCCTTCCGCCTCGGCGCTCTCGTACGTCCAGTCGGTGTAGCCAAGGCCGTGACCGAAGGCGTACGAGGGGACCCTGCCCTCCCGCTCCCAGGCCCGGTATCCGATGAACACGCCCTCGGTGTAAGGGAGTTCGCCGTCCGTCGGGGTCACCCGGGTGACCGGGGCGTCGGCGAGCGCGCCCCAGGTGGTGGGGAGCCGCCCGCCGGGTTCCCGCGCGCCCGTGAGGACGTCCGCCAGGGCCGCGCCGCCCTCCTGGCCGGGGAACCAGCTCAGCAGCACGGCGGCGACCTCGTCGCGCCAGGGCAGTTCCACCGGGGAGCCCGAGTTGACGACCACGACGGTGTTCGGGTTGGCGGCGGCGACCGCGCGCACCAAGTCGTCCTGACGGCCGGGGAGTTGGAGGTCCCTGCGGTCGAAGCCCTCGGACTCGACGCGGTCGGTGGTGGCGACCACGACGACGGCGGTGTCTGCGGCGCGGGCGGCCTCGGCGGCCTCGGTGATCAGTTCGTCGGGGCCGCGCTGCGGTTCCTGGTGGCAGAGGCTGAAGCCGACGACGGGCATCGGGGCGTCGTCGGGGATGGTGACGGCGTGGGTGAGGGACACCTCGACCGGTGCGTCCGCGGTGAGCCGGACCTCGGCGCGGGGCTCCGGTTCGCCGAAGAACGAGATGAAGGGGTCGTCGCTGTCGGTGGTCTGGACGTCGTCGTAGTGCGTCGTCCCGTCGACGGTGAGGGTGAAGGCGCCGAGGCCCTTGATGCCGAAGGTGTGCGTGCCGGTGTCGCGCGGGGTGAAGGTGCCGGTGAGTTCGACGGTGTGGAGCCGGTCGTGGGTGACGCCGTCGGGGAGGTCCGAGCCCATCCAGTTGATCTGGCCGTTGGGGGCGGAGCCGGTGCCGATGACCGTCCCGGCGGTGTCGCGGCAGACCGCGCGCAGAACGAACCCCTTGTCGGCGACGGCGAGTTCGATGCTCGGGTCGGCGCCGACGGCATAGGTCAGGGTGCCTTCGGGGAGGGCGGCGGTGAGGCCGTCGAGCGGGGAGACGATGCCGGCCGGGAAGACGGTGGCGGAGCCGCCGCCGAGGACGCGGGCGTCGCGGGCGGCGGAGCCGACGAGGGCGACGGTGTGGCCGGCGGGCAGCGGCAGGGCGCCCTCGTTGCGGACCAGGACGAAGGAGCGGTGGGCGATCTCGCGGGCCAGGGCCCCGCCGTCGACCGGTGCGGGGAGGTCTGCGTGGGCGACGGCGGGCTCGGCGCCCTCCAGGATGCCGACGCGGGCGGCGAGGCGCAGTACGTTGCGTACGGCACCGTCGAGGGTGGCCTCGGGCACCGCTCCGTCCCGTACGGCCTGGGCGAGGGGAGCGCCGTACACCGTCCTCGGGCCGGGCATGGCGACGTCGAGGCCGCCGTTGATGGCGCCGGTGGTCGAGCGGGCGGCCATCCAGTCGGAGACGTTGTAGCCGTCGAAGCCCCATTCGCCGCGCAGGATCTCGTTGACCAGGTAGCGGTGTTCGCTCATCGTGGTGCCGTTGACCGTGTTGTAGGCGGTCATGATGCCCCAGGGGTGGGCGTTCGCGACGATGATCTCGAAGGGGGCCAGGTACAGCTCGCGCAGGGCGCGTGCGGAGACCAGGTTGTCCACCGTGAAGCGGTCGGTCTCGGCGTCGTTCGCGACGAAGTGCTTGACGGTGGTGCCGACGCCGCCGGACTGGACGCCGTTCACATAGGCCGCGCCGATCCGCCCGGTGAGATACGGGTCCTCGCTGTACGCCTCGAAGTGCCGGCCGCCGAGCGGGGAGCGGTGCAGGTTGACAGTGGGCGCGAGGAGCACGTGGACGCCCTTGCGACGGGCCTCCTGGGCCAGCAACACCCCGGCGCTGCGGGCGAGTTCGGGGTCCCAGGTGGCGGCGAGCGCCGTCGGGGAGGGCAGCGCGACGGAGGGGTCGTCGGCGGTCCAGCGGGTGCCCCGGACGCCGATCGGGCCGTCGGACATGACCAGGGACCTCAGCCCGATCTCGGGCATTTCGGGCAGCGACCAGGTGTCCTGGCCGGCCAGCAGCCGGGCCTTGGCGTCCAGGTCGAGCTTGCCCAGAGCCGCCTCGACGGCCACCTCGCGGGCCGTGTCCTTCGGTCCCCGCGGTACCTGTGGTGTTTCCGTCACGTGGGCGCCTCCTCGTCGGTATCCATGAACGTCTCCCCACCTCACACTATGGCGTAGACCACTTCGGCCACGCGATACTGCGGCCGTCCGGCAGCACCCCGCTGTTGTGCGCCACGGCGACGGAAGGTCTGACTCCCTTGAGTTGTCCACATGTACGGATCGGTGTACTCGGGCTCGCGCTGCTGGCCGGGTTGGCGGCGCCCGCCACCGCCTCGGCCGCCGACGCCCCGGCCGCGCCGACCGTCGAGGAGCAGCGGCTCGACACGGCGGCACCGCGGGAGATCCTCCGGCGTTCCGGATTCGGCTCCGTGGCACCGACGTTGGCGCGGGCGCTCGGCAGTGCGCGCTCGTACGCGGAGGCCCGCGGACTCGTCGTACGCCAGGGATCGGCGCTGTGGCGGCGGGCCGTCGACCGGGCACAGGGGCGCGGTCCGGCCGGCGGTGATCTGAGCCGGGACGACGACCGGCCGCTGTACTGGGCGCGGCTCGCGATGATCCGTGAACTGCGGCTGTGGGAGCCGTCGTTCGGGGTCAGCGACAGCCAACGGACGGCACTGTTGGACGAGTTGGAGCGGAACTCGCGTGGGCAGACGTCGATCCGCTATCCGTGCGGCGGGGCACTGAAGCGGGTTCTCGTCACCGGGTTCGATCCGTTCACGCTCGACCGTGACATACGGATCTCCAACCCGTCCGGGGCCGGCGCGCTCGCCCTCGACGGCACGGTGATCGAGACGGCGGAGGGGCCGGCCAGGGTCGAGACCGCCGTGTTCCCGGTGCGCTGGCAGGACTTCGCCGAGGGGACGGTGGAGCGGACGCTGAAGCCGTATCTGCCGAAGGTCGATCTGTTCGCGACCGTGAGTCAGGGACGGGTCGGGCGGTTCGACGTGGAGCGGACCAACGGGGCCTGGCGGGGCGGCTTCCCGGACAACGAGAACATCGGCCGGACGGAGACGGTCCCGGTCGGCGACCCGGCCTCGCAGCCGCAGTGGACGTCGACGACCCTGCCGTACAAGGCGATTGTCGCCGCCGGCACCGGGCGTTTCCCCGTGTACGACAACACGGGCGTGACCGAGATACCGGCGGGAGGTACCGATCCCGTCGTACGGGCGGACGGACCCACCCCCGGATCGACGGCGCGGGCCGGGGGCGGCGGGAACTACCTCTCCAACGAGATCGCCTACCGGGCGACCCTGCTGCGCGACCGGCTCGGTCTGGGCGCCACGCTTCCCGGCGGGCATGTGCACACGCCTGTGCTGCAGTTCGGGACGGGCAACACCGACCCGGCGACCGGGGCCGTGACCGATCCCGAGTTCGTGCGGAACCGGCTGGACATCATCGCCCAGCTGCGGTCGATCCTGGTCGTGGCTGTCGACACGTCCGGTCAGGCGGACGGCTTCGGCGTCTCCTGATCGTCGGCGTCCTGCGTCTGGCCGGTCTCCTCGCCGAGCAGGTCGCGGGCCATCAGGGTGGCGCCCGCGACCGCGCCCGGCATCAGGAACACGGCGACGAACGGCACCAGGAAGGCCAGGGCGAGCGGCGTTCCGAAGCCCCACACGAGCAGCCTGCGGGAGCGCAGCAGGGCGAGCCGCTCCCGCAGTTCGACCCGGCGCCGCTGAAGGGCGACGGCGGCAAGCTCCTCGGTGAGGAAGAAGCCGGTGACGACGACGCCGATCACGGGAACGGCGGTCTGTCCGACGAACGGGACGAAGCCGAGGGCGAAGAGGAGCACGGCCCAGCACAGGGCCCGTACGACGATCCGGAGGCTGTCCCGGGCCGAGATCCACAACTCCCTGTGCAGCGGGAGCCCCGACTCGGGGGCCGTGCCGTCGGGGGACACGTCACGGTCGACCTTCTCGGAGAGGTTCTCGTAGAAGGGCTGGCCTATGAGCAGCGTCATGGCGGTGAACGTGAGTACCGAGAGGAGCAGGGCGAGGGCGAAAAGGAGAGCGGTGAGGAAGCCGCGGAAGAGGCCGGGCCAGGGGCTCGACCAGTCGTCGGCGAAGGGGGTGGCCCAGGTCGAGAGGTCGGTGCCGTAGAGGGCCAGGGCGGTGAGGGCCGCGAGGTAGAGGACGAGGGTGAGGAGGCCGGGGACGAGGCCCCAGCCGTACTGCTTGCCGTGTTGGGCCACCCAGCGTTGGCCCTTCAGCAGGTAGTGGAGGCCTGTCCCGAGATCGCGCATGTGGGAACTCTATCGGCCCCGTCCGGCCCCCTCGGCATGCGCCATCCGGGGCATCCGTGGCGCGGAGGCCCTCTTGTTGGCGTTGAGTCGAGGGGGTACATCTCGCCGTACCGATCTCAGGAAGCACAGGAAGTACAGGAAGCATGGGAGAAGGTACGCGTGCGTCGCACAAGACCCGTTCCACCGAGCCCTGTTCTGCTCGCCGCCCTCGCCGTCACCACGGCGGGCTCGCTCCTGCTCACCCCCCACACCGCCACCGCCGACCGCAAGCCCGTGACCCGTGAGGGGGCGGCGAGCGAGCGGTCCTCGGCCGACTCACGCGCCGCCACGACCCCGGCCGGCGCCGCCACCCGCGCCCTCGCCGCCCCCGTCACCGGCCTCACCGGCACCGGGCGCGGCTACCCCCGTGAACAGACCCTGTCCCCCGACCCGGAGAACCCGGCCGACAGGTCCATCAAGCTGGGCCTGACCCCGTACCACGCCATCGCCCCGAAGCTGAACGCCCTTCAGGGGCTGGGCGACCGGGTGAGCGTCGAGGTCGCGGGCCGGTCGGCGGGCGGGCACCGGCTCTACCTCGTCACGGTCACCGCGCCGGAGAGTGCCGCCCAGACGCGCGCCCAGGAGGGCATGCGGGAACTGATCGAGAACGCTCCGGCTGCCGCCGCCAGGAGCTGGACGGTCAAACGGAGTTACAAGGCTCCCGTCTTCGTCAACAACAACATCCACGGCAACGAGTGGGAGGGCACCGACGCCTCCCTGAGGCTCATCGAGCGGCTCGCGACCGCCACCGATGCCAGGACCCGGGATCTGCTCGCGCACAGCCGGCTCTACTTCAACATCACCGCCAACCCGGACGGCCGTGTCGCAGGCACCCGGGCCAACGCCAACGGGTTCGACCTGAACCGGGACTTCGTCACCTCCTCGCAGCCCGAGGGTCGGGTGATGCGGCAGATCGAGATCGACAAGCAGCCGACCGTCATGCTCGACGTGCACGGATACGTCAACGGCACCCTGATCGAGCCCACCACTCCCCCGCACGGCGAGAACTACGAGTACGACCTCTTCCTGAAGAACACCTACGCCAACGCCCTCGGTATGGAGGCCGCGGTGAACGGCCTCGGCTACACACCGCAGAAGGACGGTGTCGAGCCCGCCCAGATCCCGTTCCGGGACCAGGAGGAGGGCTGGGACGACTGGCCGCCGATCTTCACCCCGCAGTACGCGGCCTTCCACGGCACGGTCGCCGCGCACACCGTCGAGATCCCGCTGGCGGTCAACAACCGCGCCTACGACACCCTGCCGGTCGACGAGTTGCGCCGCCGTTCCGCGATCAACGTCGCCGTGGCCGGCGCGGCCATCACGGCGACTCTCGACTACGTCCGGGAGCACCGGACCGCACTCGTCGCCGACCAGATCGAGGTCTTCCGGCGCGGGGCGGCAGGGGCCGCTCAGGTGCCGGTCTCGGCGCAGACCGTCCCGGGTGTGCCGGGTGTCGGGCCGGAGGACGTCTACACGACCGCCTTCCCCCGTGCGTACGTCATTCCGGCGGGCACGCCGGCCCAGCGCTCCGCTCCCGCCGCCGCACGGCTGGTCGACCACCTGCTCGCCAACGACGTCAGGGTCAGCCGCGCGACCCACGCCTTCCGGCTCGGCGGCCGGACGTACGCGAAGGGCTCGTACGTCGTCGACATGCGCCAGCCGAAGCGCGGGCTGGCGAACGTGCTGCTCGCCGACGGGCGGGACATCAGCGACAAGGTGTCGGTGATGTACGACATCTCGGGCTGGAGCCTGGGCCGGCTGTGGGGCGCGACCGTCCAGCCGGTCGGCAGCGGCAGCCTGTTGGGGGTGCCTGTGCGGGCGGTCACCGCTGCTTCGCGGGTCGGATACGTCGCCCCGTACGGCAGTCTGCGGCTGCGGCTCGACGATCCGCGCGAGATCGCGGCCCTCAACTCCCTTCTCCGGGACGGGGTTTCGGTACTCCGGGCGGCGGACGGCAGTGCGATCGTGCCGGCGTCGGCGCGCGGGAAGGCGGTCGCGGCGGCCCGGACGTACGACGTGGCCTTCGACGCGACGAAGGCCACCGGCACGGCTCCCCTGCACCGCACCCGGGTCGCGGCGGCGGTCACGCCCGGTGAGCTTTTCGCGCTGCGGGAGATGAACTTCGAGGTCACGCCGGTGTCGACGGACATCCTCAACGCCGGCTTCGACTGGTCGCGGGCGGATGTGCTGTTCGTGTCGCAGGGAGTGCGGTACGAGGGGCTGACCCCGGCCGCCCGTACGGCACTCGACGCCTTCCTCGACTCCGGTGGGCTCGTGGGCCGGGGTGCCGCCGGGGCCGCGCTGAACTCCGCCGCCGGAGTGCTGGCGGCCAGGCCGGTCGAGGGCAACGGGGACGCCAACGGCGTTGTACGGGTGGCGAACTCGGGCGGCAGCCCGGTCACCGGCGGTGCCCCGGACCACGGGTTCGTCTACGCGCCCGTCTGGTTCACGGACCTGGGCCCCGAGGTGCGCGTCGACCAGTCGTACGGGGCCGGGAACCTCCTTGTCTCCGGGCACTGGCGGCCGTTGGCGGACGGTTCCGGCGGACCCGCCGCAGCCGCGGGACAGGCGTCGGTGGTCAGCGGGCCGCACGCGGTGCTCTTCGGCACCGAGCCGCTGTTCCGGGATCATCCCAAGGGGGAGTTCGCGCAGGTGGCCCGTGCTCTGCTTACCGTGCGGGCAGTCCGGGGAGATCTGGGAGCGAGCAGTACGTCCAGTGAGGAGAGCGGATGACGCAGGAGACCACCGAGCCAGGGCCCGCAGGGCTCGTCCGGGGCACCGTGGCCGAGGGCTTCGAGGCGGTGCGGGAGGAGTTCGCCTCCTTCGTCGCCGGTGAACTGCCCGACTACGAGGGCCAGTTGTGCGCGTACGTGCACGGCAGGCGGGTCGTCGACCTGTGGGCGGGCCCGGACACCGGACCGGACACCCTTTACGGCGTGTACTCGTCCACGAAGGGCGCCGCCCATCTCGTGGTCGCCCTCCTGGTCCAGGAGGGCACGCTGGAGCTGGACCGCAAGGTCACCTACTACTGGCCGGAGTTCTCCGCCGAGGGCAAGGCCACGCTGACCCTGCGCGACCTGATCGCGCACCGGGCCGGCCTGGTCGGCACCGACGCCGGTTTCACCCTGGAGGAACTGGCCTGCGACCGGGTGATCGCCGAACGCCTCGCGGACCAGCGCCCGTTCTGGCGCCCGGGCACCGCCTTCGGCTACCACGCCCTGGTGATCGGCGCGTTGACCGGCGAGATCGTACGGCGCGCCACGGGCCGTACGCTCCAGGAGGTCCACGAGGAACGGGTGCGCGCCCCGTACGACCTCGATTTCCATCTGGGTCTGCCGGAGGCGCTGGAGCCCCGCTTCCGTACCGTGCAGCCGATGCGACCGACGCCCGGGGAAAGGGAGTTGCTGGACTCGCTGCCGTCGGGACCCCACACGCTCGCGTCGATCGCCTTCAACCGCAACGGGGTCGAGCCCACCGACATCGAGTCGCTGCCCAACCACCGGGTGGTCCGGGCCAAGGGTCCGGCGTCGGTCGGCGGGGTGGCGTCGGCGCGTGGGCTGGCCGGGCTGTACGCGGCGGCGATCAGTGAGGTCGGGGAGCAGGCGCCGCTGCTGAAGCCGGACACGGTGGCGGAGTTCGGCCAGTTCCACTCGGCCGGCTACGACCTGGTGGCCCGGGCCCACAAGTCGTTCGGCCTGGGCTTCCAGAAGACGGCGGACGTGGCCTACCCGTTCCTGGGCGCGGGCACGATCGGCCACAGCGGTGCGGGCGGATCCCAGGCCTTCGCCGACCCGCACAGCGGCCTGGCCTACGGCTACACCCGCCGCCGGTACGCCTTCCCGGGCGGAGCGGCGCCGGAGAACGAGCGGTTGGTACGGGCGGTTCACAGGGCTGCGCTGCGTATCTGAGCGCTCCGACCGGTCAACGACGGAGGCCGCACCCCACGTCCAGGGATGCGGCCTCCGTGTCCGTATGCGACAACTACCGTTGTACGAACGCTGTATGACGTCGTGTCACGAGAATCGCTCAGAACTTGACGATCATCTTGCCGGTGTTGTCGCCGCGCAGCACCCCGAGGAACGCCTCCAGGTTGTTCTCGATGCCCTCGACGACCGTCTCGCGGTACTTGAGTTCGCCGGAGCGGACCCAGGCGCCGACCTCCTCGACGAACTGCGGCTGAAGGTCGTAGTGGTCGTTGACGAGGAGGCCCTCTATACGGCCACGGGTGGCGATGAGGCGGGCGAGGTTCTTCGGACCGGGGGCGGGCTCCGTGTTGTTGTAGACGGAGATCATGCCGCAGACGGCGATACGGCCGGCGTGGTTGAGGGAGCCGATGGCCGCCTCCAGGTGGTCGCCGCCCACGTTGTCGAAGTACACGTCGATGCCGTCGGGGGCGGCCTTGCGCAGCTGCTCGCCGACCGGCCCGTCCTTGTAGTTGAAGGCGGCGTCGAAGCCGTACTCCTCCACCAGCACCTTGACCTTCTCGTCCGACCCGGCGGAGCCGATGACCCGGGAGGCGCCCTTGAGCCTGGCGATCTGCCCGACCTGACCGCCCACGGCACCGGCGGCACCGGACACGAACACCACGTCGCCCTCCTTGAAGGAGGCGGTGCGCAGGAGGCCCGCGTAGGCGGTGAGGCCGGTCATGCCGAGGACACCGAGGTACGTCGACAGCGGCGCGGCCTCGGGGTCGACCTTGACGGCGTCCCTCGCGTTCACGGCCGCGTACTCTCGCCAGCCGAGGAAGTGCAGGACGTGGTCGCCGACGGAGAAGCCCTCGGCGTTGGAGGCGACGACCTCGCCGACGGCCCCGCCCTGCATGACCTTGCCCAGCTCGAAGGGGGCGACATACGACTTGGCGTCGCTCATCCGGCCACGCATGTAGGGGTCCACGGAGACATACAGGTTCCGCACCAGCACCTGGCCCTCGCGGGGCTGCGGCACCTTGGCCTCGACCAGGGCGAAGTCCTCGGCCTTGGGCACGCCGACAGGACGGCTGAGCAGGTGCCACTCACGGTTGACGCTGGGGAGGGTGGGGGCGGAGGTGTCGGGCATGAGGGGGGCCTTCCGGTGCGGCTCAGATGCTTCAGTACGTGAAACAATAATGCTCCTTAATATTTCATGGTGTCAAGTAAAGGGGTAACCTGGAGAGCATGGCCACACCCGAGAAGACCCGCCGCCCCGACCCCCTGACCCTGGAGGTCGTCGACCTCATCGGCGCGGTCGTGGCCCGTTACCACCAGGAGTACGAGGAGGCGGCCACCCAGCACTCCCTCACCGGGGCGCAGGCCCGCCTGCTGAGCCTGCTCTCACTGGGGCCGCTGCCGATGCGACAGCTGGCGCGGAAGCTGCGGTGCGAGCCGTCGAACGTCACCGGGATCGTGGACCGGCTGGAATCCCGGGCCCTGGTGGAACGCCGCCCCGACCCGTCGGACCGCCGGGTGAAACTGGCCGCCTGCACGGACGAGGGGCGCCGGGTCGCACTGAGCCTGCGCGACTCGCTCGACTTCGCCCGGGAGCCGCTGGCCGGACTGTCGGACGAGGAGCGGGTGCTGTTGCGGGGGTTGCTGGTGCGGATGGTGGAGGCCTAGAACCGGGCGGACCCGCGGTTCGCAGGAGAGCCCTGTGTGCTGCCACGCCTGTCTGGTCACAGACCGGCCCCATGAGCCACCCTGGCGCCTCACATGCCGGACGGGCTGGAAACGCCGGTCGACGCCGAGAGGTTCGAGGGTGCCCGACACACGGACGGGCAACGGGCGGGTGTGCGGGAAACGCCGTCCGGGCTGTGCCGGCGTCGCCTTTCAGGCGCCGGGCGAGATGGACAGGCCTGGGCGCCTGGGCTGAAACGGCGGCGGGGCAGACGGGTGGGAAACGCGGGCCGGATGAGCGTGGCCCGGGCTCAGGACGCAGTGCGGGTGCGTGGGCGGGAAAACACCACCGCTTCTACGTGCACCACCAGAGAAACTGCTCGCACGTGTCCGACGGTGACGGTTCCGGCGTCGGGTCCGCTGCCGTCGGGTCCGTGGACGGGGTCGTCGAGTCCGTCGGGGTCGAGGACTCCCCCCTCGTCGGCGTCGGCGCCGAGCCGATCGGCAACGACTGGGGGTCCCTGCTTCTGCTCGGCACGTCCGAGGGCGACGGTGATCCCGGGCTCTCCGATGCCGAGGGGGACGCCGACACCGACGGGGACGCCGAGTCCGAGGCCTCGTCGTCCGCCGACGCCGACCCGTCGGACAGCGGCACCTCCGTCTCGCCGGCCTCCGCCGTCGCCGCGCCCTCCGCCGACGCTCCGCCCGCCGCAGCCGGCTTCGAGTTCGACCCCGGCGCGTCCGTGCCCAGCTCCGCCAGGCTCAGCCCGCCCGCCGCGAGCACGAACCCCGCGGCGACGAACAACGCCCGCTTCCGTCGCCGCCGGTGCGCCGCGGCCTTGCGGTCACGTCGGCTGCCGGCTGCCTGTCCGGCGTCCTCGCCCTCGTACTCGTCGGCGTCCGCGTCCGTGGCCCCGGCCTCGCCAGCAGCGGCCTCACGACCGCGTCCGCGGCCCGCCTTCCGGGCCGCCGCCCGTCCAGGACGCCGCACCTCGTCGACAACACCTGCGGCGTCGCCCGCATCCGCTTCCGGGCGGGCCTCGGTCTCCTCCGTGTACGTATGGAGGGGGGCGATCGATGAGCCGCACCCCGGGCAGGCAAGTGCGCCGTTGAGGTGCCTCTGGCACTCGTGGCAGTAGTCCATGACGCGGGAAGAATAGGTTCCTCACAGGGGGCGTTCCTAGGGGCACCTGTGAATATTCGGTGCGGAACTTGCGTTTCGGGTTTGCCAGTTGAGGTCAAGCCCGACCATTCCGCTCCATAGTCCTGACGCCTCATGACCACTCATGACACCTCCCGACGCCTGACGGCTCCTGACACGCCGGAGCGGCCCGGCGCACGGCGTACGTGCGACGGACCGCCCCAATGCCCGTGAAACCCTTCCCTCGGCTCAGGTTTTCCCACGAGCCGTCATGGCCCGCTGGATCAGGATGAACGCGCAGAGCAGCACACCCGTGGCGATCTTCGTCCACCAGGAGCTGAGCGTGCCCTCGAACTGGATGATGCTCTTGATCAGGCCCAGGACCAGGACGCCGAACAGCGTGCCCAGGACGTAGCCCGAGCCACCCGTCAGCAGCGTGCCGCCGATGACGACCGCGGCGATCGCGTCGAGTTCCATGCCGGTGGCGTGCAGCGGGTCACCGGACTGGATGTACAGGGTGAACAGCAGGCCCGCCAGGGCGGAGCAGAAGCCGCTCACCGTGTACACCGCGATCTTCGTGCCGCCCTGCGGGAGGCCCATCAGCATGGCCGAGTTCTCGTTGCCGCCGATGGCGTACACGCGGCGGCCGAAGCGGGTGTAGTGGAGGACGTAGAAGGCGATCGCCAGGACCACCAGCGCGACTATCGCGCCGATCGACAGGAAGCCCACACCCAGTTGTGCCTGCGCCTGCGCCATGCTGCTCACCTTGGAGTCGTCGATGGCGATCGACTCCTTGCTGATGACCAGGCACAGGCCCCGGAAGAGGAAGAGGCCGGCGAGGGTCACGATGAAGGGCTGGATCTCGAAGTTGTGGATCACATAGCCCATCAGGAAGCCGCCGAAGGCGCCCACGCCCAGCGCGATGGGGATGACGACCAGAATGGGCAGGCCCTGCTTCTCCACCAGCCATGCCGTGAGCATGGTCGTGAAGCCGATCACGGAGCCGACGGACAGGTCGATACCGCCGGAGAGGATCACGAAGGTGGCGCCGACGGCGGCGACCAGCAGGTAGCCGTTGTCGATGAACAGGTTGAGGAAGACCTGCGGTTCACCGAAACCGTAGTTCTGGTAGCGGCTCAGGCCCACGATGTACATCGCGAGGAAGAGCGTGGCGGTCACCACTACGGGCAGACGCCGGTCGCCGAGCAGCTGCGCGGCCCTGGACGTCGTGGACGTGGTCGTACCACTGCCCTGGGTCTTGGGGGTCCGGGTGGTCGCGCTCATCACGACACCTCCATCTTGGGGGCAGCCGCGGTGGTCGGGGCGGTGTCCGCCGGGGTGGCGGCCGAGGTGCCGCCGCCCTTCGTGCCGGTTCCCGCTCCGGAGCCGAACTTGTTGCCGAAGACCTTGGCGCGGAACTTCGGGGACTGCAGCAGGCAGACGACGATGACGACGACGGCCTTGAAGACCAGGTTGGTCTGGGTCGGCACGCCGATGGTGTAGATCGTGGTGGTCAGGGTCTGGATGACCAGGGCGCCCACCACCGTGCCGCCGACGGAGAACCGGCCGCCCAGCAGCGAGGTGCCGCCGATCACCACGGCGAGGATCGCGTCGAGTTCGATCCACAGGCCGGCGTTGTTGCCGTCCGCGGCGGAGGTGTTGGAGCTGATCATCAGGCCCGCGATGCCGGCGCACAGTGCGCAGAACACGTACACCATGATCTTGATGCGGCGGGACCTGATGCCGACCAGACGGCTGGCCTCGGCGTTGCCGCCGACCGACTCGACGAGGAGGCCGAGGGCCGTGCGCCGGGTCAGTGCCACGGTGACGGCCACGACCGCGGCCACCACGAAGATGGAGAAGGGCAGGGTCAGCCAGTAGCCGCCGCCGATCAGCTTGTACGGCTCGCTGTTGATGGTGATGATCTTGCCGTCGGTGATCAGCTGGGCCACACCTCGGCCCGCGACCATGATGATCAGGGTGGCGATGATCGGCTGGATGCCCATCCTGGCCACCAGGAAGCCGTTCCACAGACCGCAGACGACCGCTGCCACCAGGCCGATGGCCATGGCCAGGAACACGCCGGCCAGGGAGTTCTGGTCGGCCTGGTCGCTGATGTACGAGCAGGTCAGGGCGCCGGTGATGGCGACCACCGCGCCGACCGAGAGGTCGATGCCGCCGGTCGCGATGACCAGGGTCATGCCGACCGCCACCAGGATGAGCGGCGAGCCGAAGAGCACGATCGAGACGAGGCTGCCGTAGAGGTGGCCGTCCGTCATCTTGATCGAGAAGAAGTCGGGGGTGAAGGGAACGTTGATCAGCAGCAGGACCACCAGCACGGCCACCGGCCAGAACAGGTGATGCTGCGTCAGCGCTCGCCATCGGGGAGTGGTGGTCACTGGTGCTCTCCGCTCGCGATGGTCTCCAGGATCCGGGTGGGGGTGATCTCGGGCCCGTTGGCGATCTGGGCGACCAGCTTGCGGTCGCGCAGCACGCCGATGGTGTGGCTGAGCCGGAGCACCTCCTCCAGCTCGGCCGCGATGTACAGCACAGCCATGCCTTCCTCGGAGAGCGAGACCACCAGTTTCTGGATCTCGGCCTTCGCGCCGATGTCGATGCCGCGCGTCGGTTCGTCCAGGATCAGCAGCTTCGGCTGGGTGATGAGCCAGCGGGCGAGCAGCACCTTCTGCTGGTTGCCGCCGCTGAGCTTGCCGACCCGCGCCTCCGGGTTGGCCGGGCGGATGTCCAGCGCCTTGATGTACTTGGCGACGAGTTCGTCGCGCTGGGCGGCCGGGATGGGCCGGATCCAGCCACGGGCCGCCTGGAGGGCGAGGATGATGTTCTCCCGCACCGTCAGGTCGGGTACCAGGCCCTCGGTCTTGCGGTTCTCCGAGCAGAAGGCGACGCCCGCGGAGATCGCGTCGTTGGGGGCGCTCATCGAGACCTGCCTGCCGCCGATGGTGACCTTGCCGCTGTCGGGCTGGTCGGCGCCGAAGAGCAGCCGGGCGAGTTCGGTGCGGCCGGAGCCGAGCAGGCCGGCCAGGCCCACCACCTCGCCCTTCTTGATCTCCAGGTCGAAGGGGGCGACGCCGCCCGTCCTGCCGAGGCCGTCGGCGTGGAGCAGCGTCTCGCCGACGTCGGCGTGCAGCTGATGCTCGTGGAGCTCCTCCAGCTGGTCCATCGCCTTGCCGATCATGAGGTGGATCAGTCCGACCTGGTCGAGCTCGCTGCACATGTGCTCGCCGACCAGGGTGCCGTTGCGCAGGACGGTCATCCGGTCGCAGATCTCGTAGATCTGGTCGAGGAAGTGCGAGACGAACAGGATCGCGACGCCTTCGTCACGGAGCTGCCGCATCAGGCGGAACAGTTCGAGGACCTCGTCGCGGTCGAGGCTGGAGGTCGGCTCGTCCAGGACCAGCACCTTGGTGCCGGCTCCGGCGCCGTCGCTGTCGCCGGTGCCCACCGACCGTACGATCGCGACCAGTTGCTGCACGGCCAGCGGGTACGAGGACAGGGGCGCGGTGACGTCGATGTCGAGGCCGAGCCGGTCCACCAGCTCCGCCGCTTCCTTGCGCATGCGGTTCCACTGGATGCGGCCGAAGCGGGTGGGTTCACGTCCGATGAAGATGTTCTCCGCCACCGACAGGTTGGGGCAGAGGTTCACCTCCTGGTAGACGGTGCTGATGCCGGCCTGCTGTGCCTGGAACGGGCTGTCGATCTGCACGGGCCGGCCGTCGAGGGCGATCGTGCCGCCGTCCAGCGGGTAGACGCCGGTCAGCACCTTGATGAGGGTGGATTTACCGGCTCCGTTCTCGCCCATCAGGGCGTGGATCTCACCGGGGAAGAGCCGGAAGTCGACACCCGACAGAGCCCGTACCCCCGGAAACTCCTTGACTATGCCCGTCATCTCCAGGACGGGCCGCGGCTCTGCCATGGCAGTGCTCCTCGTTGATCTCGTTCAGGCCCCCGATCGGGCCCGCGATTTCGTTCGGGCCCGCAGGGAGCCTCCTCGACCGCCCTCCGTGGAGGGTTCGGTCGGCCGGAGGCTCCCTGCCGATGGGTGCGGTCGGTCAGTACTTGCGGGTGGGGAGCGCGGCTGCGGCCTGGTCCTGCATGAAGTCGCCCTCCTCGGTCTTGATCCAGCGCTCGACCGTCTCGCCGTCCTTGACCTTCTTCACGACCTCCATCAGCTGGGGGCCGAGCAGCGGGTTGCACTCGACGATGGCGTTGATCTTGCCCTCGGACATGGCGATGAAGCCGTCCTTCACGCCGTCGACCGTGACGATCAGGATGTCCTTGCCGGGCTTCTTGCCGGCGGCCTCGATGGCCTGGATGGCACCGATGCCCATGTCGTCGTTGTGCGCGAACAGCACGTCGATGTCCGGGTTGGACTGGAGGAAGGCGGCCATGACCTGCTTGCCGCCGGCCCGGGTGAAGTCGCCGGTCTGACTGACGACGATCTTCCAGTCGTCCGCGTGGTCGGCGTCCATGACCTCCTTGAAGCCCTTGGCGCGCTCGATCGCGGGAGCGGCACCGGTGGTGCCCTCCAGCTGGGCGATCTTCACGGCGCCCTTGTGGCCGGCCTTCTCCAGGACCTTCTCCAGGATCTTGGCGGCGCGGCGGCCCTCGTCCGTGAAGTCGGAGCCGACCAGGGTGACGTACAGGGACTCGTCGGAGGTCTCGACGGAGCGGTCGGTGAGGACCACCGGGATCTTCTTGGCCTTGGCCTCCTTCAGCACCGCGTCCCAGCCGGTGACGACCACCGGGGAGAAGGCGATGACGTCCACGCCCTGGGTGATGTAGTTGCGGATCGCGGAGATCTGGTTCTCCTGCTTCTGCTGCGCGTCGGAGAACTTGAGGTCGTAGCCGGCCTCCTTGGCGGCTTCCTTCACCGAGTCGGTGTTGGCGCTGCGCCAGCCGCTCTCCGAGCCGACCTGGGAGAAGCCGAGGACGATCTTGCCGCTGTCGCTGCCGGAGGTGGAGGAGCTGTCGTCCTCCTTGGCGCAGGCCGCCAGGCCCGTCGCAGCCGCCACGCCGACCGCCGCAGTGAGGAAGTTTCGTCTGTTGAGCATGTGTCTTCTCCTTTGAAGAGCCGGCCCGGGGATGGGCCCGCTGTACTCGTGGGGCTTCGTGGTGCTCGTTGGGTCTTCTCGTGGGGCTCTGTGTGACAGGTCGCGCTACGTCCAACCTGTCGATCATTGTTCGAGATGTCGACCGCGTTGGCGGGGCGGGGACAATCGGTCGAACCGGTGGGTGTCGTGTCAGCCGGGAGCGGTCCCCGGCTGAGGGATGTAGGGGAAAGTGCTGGCGCGGACGAGGAGCTGGGGTTCGACGGCGACCCTCGACGTCCCGGAGGGCGTCCGGCCCTCGATCAGATCAAGCAGCAGGGCGATGCTCTGCTTGCCGACCGCCGAGAAGTCCTGCCGGACGGTGGTGAGCGGCGGAGCGAAGAACTCCGACTCCGGGATGTCGTCGAAGCCGACCACCGCGACGTCCTGGGGAGTGCGCACGCCCGCCTCGCGCAGCGCCCACAACACCCCGAGGGCCATCTGGTCGTTGGCGACGAAGACGGCGGTCAGACCGCGGCCCACCCAGCCGGCCAGTTCCTGGCCCGCACGATAGCCCGACAGCGGGCTCCAGTCTCCCCGCAGCGGCAACGGCGGTTCGACGCCGGCCTCTTCGAGGATCTCCCGCCAGCCGTCGGCCCGGTCCACCGCCTCCTGCCAGTTCTCGGGCCCGGCGAGATGCCAGACCCTGCGGTGGCCCGTGGCCAGCAGATGGCCGGTGGCGAGCCGCGCACCCAGCCGCTGGTCCACGTTGACGCTGGGGATGTCCACGCCGGAGCCGGTACCCACCGCCACCACCGGAAAGGGGTGGCGGAGTTCGGTGAGTGCCTCGACCGCCGACCGCTGCGGGGCGAGGGCTATGACCCCCTCCACCCCGCCCTCACTGAGACGGTCCATGGCCTCGGACAGCGTCTCCACCGTCAGTTCGCGCAGACTGACCGTCGAGACGAGGTACCCCTCGGCACGCGCCGCCTCCTCCAGCGCGAACAGCGTGCTGGCCGGCCCGTAGAGCGTGGTGTTGGAGGCGACCACACCCAGGGTCAGGGTGCGCCGGGTCGCCAGGGCCCGTGCGGAGGAGTTGCGGCGGTAGCCCATCTCCTCGATGGCCTGCAGCACCTTCGCCCGTGTCCCTTCGCGCACATTGGGGTGGTCCCCCAGTACACGGGACACGGTCTGGTGGGACACGCCGGCCAGGCGTGCCACGTCGGCCATGGTGGGCGGCCGGAACTGCGAGTGGGTCTGCGAGTGGGTCACGGCTGCACCTCCCTGGCGTTCGTCCGCGGATAGGTCCTGTGGTGTGGGCGGTCGCCTTCGCGCCCCAGCCTTCACTCCGGGGGTCCGGAAGGCCCCAGGGCACCGGGCGGGAAGGCGAGTTGGGGCACTGTCGACATGACGCTCATACCTCCCTGGACGCCGTGGGTGACGACTGGTGAATGCGGAGGTCATTGTGAGCGCTAACAATCGACGGCGGTCAAGAGGGCTGCGTCAGGGAGGCCGTCACGGTTGGATAACGCGACAGGCCAGGGCAGGAAGGGTGTCGCTGCCGCGATGTGAGCGCGGATGGCGGTAGTCCAGGAAGCGCGGAGGGTTGTTCGTTCGACCCATTGACACTCCGCCCGAAGCATACTTACTGTCGCGACAGCATTTCGAACAAGTGACGATATCTCGAACAGACCAGGACTTAGGGAGTACCGTGCGCATCACGGGAATCAGCACGCACGTGGTCGGGACGCCGTGGCGGAACCTGACCTACGTCCAGGTGCACACCGACGAGGGACTCACCGGCGTCGGCGAGACCCGCATGCTGGGCCACACCGACGCGCTGCTCGGCTATCTGCACGAGGCGAAGACCAATCACATTCTCGGCTCCGACCCGTTCGCTGTCGAGGATCTGGTCAAGCGCATGAAGTACGGCGACTACGGCCGGGCGGGCGAGATCGTGATGTCCGGCATCGCCGTCATCGAGATGGCCTGCTGGGACATCAAGGGCAAGGCCCTCGGTGTGCCGGTCTGGCAGCTGCTCGGCGGCAAGGTCACCGACAAGGTCAAGGCGTACGCCAACGGCTGGTACACCACCGAGCGCACCCCGGAGGCGTACCACAAGGCGGCGCAAGGGGTCATGGAGCGCGGTTACAAGGCGCTCAAGATCGACCCCTTCGGGACCGGCCACTTCGAGCTGGACCACGAGCAGAGCATGTACGCGGTCTCCCTGATCGAGGCCGTGCGCGACGCCATCGGGCCGGACTCCGAGCTGATGCTGGAGATGCACGGCCGCTTCTCGCCCTCGACCGCCGTCCGCCTCGCCAAGGACCTGGCGCCCTTCAAGCCCGCGTGGCTGGAGGAGCCGTGCCCGCCGGAGAACCTGAAGGCGCTGGAGAAGGTCGCCGCCAAGGTCGACATCCCGGTCGCCACGGGTGAGCGCATCCACGACCGGATCGAGTTCCGTGAGCTCTTCGAGAGCCAGGCCGTGGACATCATCCAGCCCGATGTCGGCCACATCGGCGGCATCTGGGAGACCCGCAAGCTGGCCGCGACCGCCGAGACCCACTACACGCTGGTCGCGCCGCACAACGTGGGCGGACCGGTGCTGACCGCGGCCTCTCTCCAGGTCGGGTTCACCTCCCCCAACTTCAAGATCCTTGAGCACTTCAACGACTTCGCGGACGCGGAGATCAAGAAGGTCGTCTCGGGCGCCCCCGAGGTCGTGGACGGTTACTTCCACCTCTCCGACAAGCCCGGCCTCGGTGTCGAGCTGGACGTGGACGCGGCGGCGGAGTTCCCGCAGCAGCAGGCCCGTTTCGACCTGTGGGCCGAGGGCTGGGAGCAGCGCAAGCCCAAGGGGACCGAGTGAGCAGCGCGGTGGTGATCGAGGCCCCGGGCGAGCACCGACTGGTGCCGCACGAGCCTCGGCAGCCCGCGGCCGGCGAGGCCCTCGTGCGGGTCCACGCCGTCGGGATCTGCGGCAGTGACCGCGAGGTCTACCAGGGCAACCGGCCCGAGGGGTACGTCCGTTACCCGCTCACCCCGGGCCACGAGTGGTCCGGCACGGTGGCCGCGGTCGGCGACGGAGTGCCTTCAACTCTCGTAGGCTGCAAGGTGGTTGGCGAGGGTTTCCGCAACTGCCAGGTGTGCGACCGGTGTCACGCGGGTGAGACCACGCTGTGCAGTGCCGGGTACGAGGAGACCGGGTTCACCGAGCCCGGCGCCATGGCCACCACCCTGACGCTGCCCGCCCGTCTCCTGCATGTTCTCCCGGAGGACGCGGATCTCACGGCGGCGGCGCTGCTGGAGCCGGCCGCGTGCATCGCCGCCGCCGCGCTCAAGGCGAACGCCGTTCCGGGTGAGCGGGTCGCCGTGGTGGGCACGGGGACGCTCGGCATGTTCGCCGTTCAGTTCCTGAAGGCCGGCTCGCCGTCCGAGCTGCTGGTCGTGGGAACGCGTCCGGACCGGGCGGAGCTGTCGATGAAGTTCGGTGCCACGGACTTCCGTACGAAGGACCAGGAGCTGCCCGACGACTTCGACGTCGTCATCGAGACCGCCGGGTCCGCGGACGCCGCGCGCGCCGCCGCCGCCCTGCTGCGGCGCGGGGGGCGGCTGGTTCTCACGGGAATCCCGGCGCCGGGTGCGGACGGTCTCGACCCGACGGATCTCGTCGTACGGCAGCTGGAGGTGCACACCGTGTTCGGTGCGGCGCCGGACGCCTGGGCTCACACGGTACGGGTCTTCGGGGCCGGGCTCCTCGATCCGCTGCCGCTGGTGACGCACGAGCTGCCGTTGGAGGAGTTTCCGCAGGCCATCGAGTTGGTGGGGTCCGGCGACCCGAAGGTCGGAAAGGTCCTGCTGCGGCCATGACACACCCCTGAGCCGTACGCCGGTACGGGGTACCTGACGACCCCGTACCGGCGTACATCCAACGTCTTGCGCACCCAGAGCCGCGAACCTCGTCCGAAATACCGAACCCGCCGGACCTGGCGAACCCGCCGAAACTGCCGGACCTGCCGACCGACCTGAAGGACAGATAGTGACCGACACCACCGCCTCCGCAGCCCGACGCCCCGGAGAGCAGGCGCTCGCCGCGCTTGGCCTGGACGCGCCCGCCCTCGACCCCGCCGACGCCTCTCCGCACGTCTTCCCCGGCGGCGGACGCTGGCGTACCGAGGTCCCCTCCGTGGAGGGGCCCGAGGCGCTCGGCGTGGTCCTCAAGGAGTCCTCGCGGCTCGATGTGCCGATCCACCGGGTCAGCCAGGGCAGCGGCGTCTGGATGCTCACGGACGCCGAGATCACCGAGATGGTGGAGGCGACGGCCGAGCGTGACATCGAGCTCTGCCTGTTCACCGGTCCGCGCGGCACCTGGGACATCGGCGGCTCCACCCGTACGGACTCCAAGGGCGGCGGACTGCGCGCCCGCGGTCACGACGCGGTCGCCGGGTGCGTCGAGGACGCCGTACGCGCGACCGAGCTGGGGGTGCAGTGCCTGCTCGTCGCCGACGAGGGGGTGCTGTGGGCCCTGCACCGGGCGCGGCTCGCCGGGATCATCCCGGCCGGGACGACGCTCAAGGTGTCGGCGCTGATCGGGCCGGTGAACCCGGCCGCCTACGCCGTGTACGAGAACCTCGGCGGCGACTCGATCAACGTACCGAGCGATCTGACGCTCGATCACCTCACCGAGATCCGGCGGGTGTCGGCCGCCCCCATGGACATGTACATCGAGGCTCCCGACGATCTCGGCGGCTATATCCGGATGTACGAGGTCGCCGAGCTGATCCGGCGCGGCGCACCGCTCTACCTGAAGTTCGGTCTGTCGAAGGCACCCGGGATCTACCCCTACGGGAACCACATGCGCGACCTGACCCTGAACACGGCCAAGGAGAGAGTGCGGCGCGGCCGGCTCGCCCTGGACCTGCTCTCGCGGCACGGAGCGGACGGCGACATGGCGCCGCTCGGTTCGCGGCTGCCGGGCACGCTGAAGCGGTTCGAAACGCCTGCATAACGTTACGGACAACTCCCCTTCACAAAACCCGACGCAGTCGAACAGACTCCGACACGACTCCCTCCACCGGCCTCCCCGTCGCACTGCCCCAAGGGCGCCCGTACCGCCAGACCGCTCCAGGCCTCAAGACATCAAGGATGATGATCATGCGTACTCGCAGAGCCGCCCT
Source organism: Streptomyces sp. ADMS (assembly GCF_033441795.1). Classification (NCBI taxonomy): domain Bacteria; kingdom Bacillati; phylum Actinomycetota; class Actinomycetes; order Kitasatosporales; family Streptomycetaceae; genus Streptomyces; species Streptomyces sp. ADMS. Next base: position 78,256 of record NZ_JAVFVX010000022.1, read on the forward strand.
CTCCGCCATAGCCTCCTCCGCCGCCCTCGCCCTCTCCCTCACCGCCTGTGGTCAGAGCAGCGAGGGTGGCAGCGACGCGGGCTCCGGCAGTGCCGAGGACGCCACCATCGGCATCTCCATGCCGACCAAGTCCTCCGAGCGCTGGATCGCCGACGGCGCCAACGTCGTCAAGAACCTGGAGTCCAAGGGCTTCAAGACCAAGTTGGTCTTCGGCGAGGACGAGCCTGACCAGCAGGTCTCGCAGATCGAGAACATGATCACGCAGGGCGTGGACGCGCTGATCGTCGCCGCGATCGACAACAAGTCGCTGAACAACGTGCTCCAGCAGGCCGCCGAAGCCGACATCCCGGTGATCTCGTACGACCGTCTGATCCTCGGCTCCGAGAACGTCGACTACTACGCGTCATTCGACAACGAGAAGGTCGGCGAACTCCAGGGCAACTACATCCTGGAGAAGCTCGGCCTGGCGGACGGCTCCAAGAAGGGGCCGTTCAACATCGAGCTGTTCGCGGGCTCCAACGACGACAACAACACGCGGTACTTCTTCGGTGGCGCGATGAAGGTCCTGCAGCCGTACATCGACAAGAAGCAGCTCGTCGTCAAGTCCGGCCAGACCGAGCTGACCCAGGTCACCACCCTGCGCTGGGACGGTGCCACCGCGCAGCGGCGCATGGACGACATCCTCACCGCCTCGTACAAGAGCGGCAAGGTCGACGCGGTGCTCTCGCCGTACGACGGTATCTCCATCGGCATCATCTCGGCGCTGAAGTCGGACGGCTACGGCAGCGCGAGCAAGCCGCTGCCGGTCGTCACCGGCCAGGACGCCGAGGTCGCCTCGGTGAAGTCGATCATCGCGGACGAGCAGGCGATGACCGTCTACAAGGACACCCGTGAGCTCGCCAAGGTAGCGGCGAACATGGTCGACTCGGCGCTCAACCGCAAGACGCCGGAGACCAACGACACCGAGACGTACGACAACGGCTCGAAGGTCGTTCCCGCGTACCTGCTCACCCCGGTGAGCGTCGACAAGGCCAACTACCAGACGGTCGTCGTCGACTCGGGCTACATCAAGGCGAGCGACCTCAAGTAACCGCCGCACTCTAGGGATTGGAAGGCACGGCCATGGCGGGACCCGTCCTGGAAATGCGCTCGATCATCAAGACCTTTCCTGGCGTCAAGGCGCTGTCGGACGTCACACTGACCGTCCGGCAGGGCGAGGTCCATGCCATCTGCGGGGAGAACGGCGCCGGCAAGTCGACCTTGATGAAGGTCCTCTCCGGCGTCCACCCGCACGGGAGTTACGAGGGGGACATCCTCTTCGAGGGAGAGATCTCCACCTTCAAGGACATCAGGGCCAGCGAACAGCACGGCATCGTGATCATCCACCAGGAACTGGCCCTGGTGCCGTACCTCTCCATCGCGGAGAACATCTTCCTCGGCAACGAGCACGCCACGCGCGGCCTCATCAACTGGAACGAGACCCTGCGGCACGCGGCCGAGCTGCTGCGCCGGGTCGGTCTCAGCGACCACCCGGAGACCCGCGTCACCGACATCGGCGTGGGCAAGCAGCAGCTCGTGGAGATCGCGAAGGCGCTGTCGAAGAAGGTGAAGCTGCTCATCCTCGACGAGCCGACCGCTGCGCTGAACGACGAGGACAGCGGCAAACTCCTGGATCTCATCCTGGAGTTGAAGAACCAGGGCATCACCTCGATCATCATCTCCCACAAGCTCAACGAGATCCGCAAGGTCGCCGACTCGGTGACGATCCTGCGCGACGGGCGGTCCATCGAGACCCTCGACGTGAAGGCGGCGGAGACCACCGAGGACCGGATCATCAGCGGCATGGTCGGCCGCGACCTCGACCACCGGTTCCCCGAGCGCACTCCGTACGAGGGGGAGGTGGGCGAGGCCCCGGCCCTGGAGGTCCGCAACTGGACCGTGCACCACCCGATCGACCAGCAGCGCAAGGTGGTCGACGATGTGTCGATCAACGTCAAGCGCGGCGAGATCGTCGGCATCGCGGGCCTGATGGGCGCCGGCCGCACCGAACTCGCGATGAGTGTCTTCGGGCGCACCTACGGCCGGTACACGGGCGGCACGGTCCTCCGGGACGGCAAGGAGATCCGTACGAAGACCGTGCCGGAGGCGGTCGGGCACGGCATCGCGTACGTCACCGAGGACCGCAAGCACTACGGCCTCAACCTCATCGACACCATCAACCGCAACATCTCGCTCAGTGCCCTGGACAAGGTCTCCAAGCGCGGTGTCGTCGACGAGCACGCGGAGCGGCAGGTCTCCGAGGGCTACCGCAAGTCCATGAACATCAAGGCGCCGACCGTCTTCGAGCCGGTGGGCAAACTGTCGGGCGGCAACCAGCAGAAGGTCGTCCTCAGCAAGTGGATCTTCGCGGGACCGGAGGTCCTGATCCTGGACGAGCCGACCCGCGGGATCGACGTGGGCGCCAAGTTCGAGATCTACACGGTCATCGACAAACTGGCCGCCGAGGGCAAGGCGGTCGTCTTCATCTCCTCCGAGCTGCCCGAACTGCTCGGTATGTGCGACCGCATCTACACCATGGCCGCCGGGCGGCTCACGGGCGAGGTCCCGCGGGCCGAGGCCACGCAGGAAGCGCTGATGCGCCAGATGACAAAGGACAAAGAGGTATCCCGATGAGCACGGATGTGACCGCCAAGACCCCGGCCCCGGCGCCGCCCGGGAAGTCCGGCGGCTCGGCCGGCGGCGGCCTGCTCCAGCTGATGCTGGACGGCCTGCGCCGCAACATGCGCCAGTACGGCATGCTGATCGCCCTCGGCCTGATCGTCGCCCTCTTCGCCGTCTGGACCGACGGCGACCTGCTGCTGCCGCGCAACGTCTCCAACCTGGTCCTGCAGAACAGCTACATCCTGATTCTCGCGATCGGCATGATGCTGGTGATCATCGCGGGCCACATCGACCTGTCGGTCGGCTCGCTGACGGCGTTCGTGGGCGCGTTCGCGGCCGTACTGACGGTTCAGCACGATGTGCCATGGCCGGTCGCCGTGGTGCTGTGCCTGCTGATGGGCGCGGTGGCGGGCGCGGTACAGGGATTCTTCATCGCGTACGGCGGCATACCGTCGTTCATCGTCACCCTCGCCGGCATGCTGATCTTCCGCGGTCTGACGGAGATCCTGCTGGAGGGCCGGACCCTCGGCCCGTTCCCGGACGGGCTGCAGAAGATGGGCAACGGCTTCCTGCCGGAGGCCGGTCCGGACACCAACTACCACAACCTCACGCTGCTGCTGGGCCTCGCCCTGATCGTCTTCGCGGTTCTGCAGGAGGTCCGTGACCGCAAGCGCCAGCAGGAGTTCGCGCTGGACGTGCTGCCCAGGAACATCTTCCTGCTCAAGCTCGTCGCCATCGTCTCCGCGATCCTCGTCGTCACGATGCTGCTCGCCAGCTACAAGGGCGCGCCGATCATCCTGCTGATCCTCGGTGTCCTGGTGGTCGGCTACGGCTACGTCATGCGCAACGCCGTCTTCGGCCGCCACATCTACGCCATCGGCGGCAACCTTCCGGCGGCGAAGCTGTCCGGCGTCAGGGACAAGAAGGTCACCTTCCTGGTCTTCGTGAACATGGGCGCGCTCGCGGCTCTGGCGGGTATGGCGATCGCCGCCCGCCTCAACGCGGCCTCGCCGAAGGCCGGTCTCAGTTACGAACTCGAGGCGATCGCCTCGGCGTTCATCGGTGGCGCGTCCATGAGCGGCGGTGTCGGCACCGTCCTCGGCGCGATCATCGGCGGTCTTGTCCTCGGCGTGCTGAACAACGGCATGAACCTCCTCAGCGTCGGCTCCGACTGGCAGCAGGTCATCAAGGGCATGGCCCTGTTGGCGGCGGTCGGGTTCGACGTGTGGAACAAGCGCAAGGTCGGTTCGTAAGAAATCGTCGAGTCATGGGTCCCGCGGGAAACCGGTCCGCGGGGCCCTTCGGCTTTCCCCATGGAGGCAGGAACCCCGTGAAGGAACTCTTCGGCAAACTCGCCGACGGTACGGAGATCCACCGCTGGTCGCTGGAGAACGGCGGCACCCGGCTGAAGGTCCTGTCGTACGGCGGGATCGTGCAGTCCCTGGAGATCCCGGACCGGCACGGCACGTACCGGAACGTGTCGCTGGGCTTCGGCACCATCGAGGACTACGTCGCCTCCAGCCCCTACTTCGGCGCCCTGATCGGCCGGTACGGCAACCGCATCGGCGAGGGCCGGTTCACGCTGGACGGCACCTCGTACCAGCTGTCCGTCAACGACGGCGAGAACAGCCTGCACGGCGGCAGCGAGGGCTTCGACAAGGCCGTGTGGGACATCGAGCCGTTCGAGCAGGGCTCCGATGTCGGCCTGTACCTCCGACACACCAGCGCCGACGGCGAGATGGGCTTCCCCGGCACCCTCACCACGAAGGTCACCTACACACTCACCGAGCACGGCGACTGGCGCATCGACTACGAGGCCACCACCGACAGGGCGACCGTCGTCAACCTCACCAGCCACGTCTACTGGAACCTGGCCGGCGAGGGCAGCGGCTCGGTCCACGGCCACGAGCTGGAGATCGCCGCCGCCCGCTACACCCCCGTCGGCCCCGGCCTGATCCCCACCGGCGAACCGGCCGAGGTCGCGGGCACCCCCTTCGACTTCCGCGCGGCCAGGACGGTCGGCGCGGAACTCCGGGTCGCCGACCAGCAGCTGCTGTACGCCAAGGGGTTCGACCACAACTGGGTGCTCGACAAGGGTGTCACCGCGGAGCCGGAGCACATCGCCACCCTCAAGGACCCGTCGTCCGGGCGCACGCTGAGGATCGCGACCACCGAGCCGGGCCTCCAGTTCTACTCGGGCAACTTCCTCGACGGCACCCTCGTCGGCACCGGCGGCGCGATCCACCGCCAGGGCGACGCACTGTGCCTGGAGACCCAGCACCACCCGGACTCACCGAACCGGCCGGACTTCCCGTCCACGGTGCTGCGTCCGGGCGAGACCTACCGATCCACGACAATCCACTCGTTCAAGGCGTAGACACCGATACCGGTGTTTGCCGACGGTTGCCGATGGTGACCGCGATGATCGGCTTCACAGGAGTTTCACAATTTTCCATCGAAACCACAGCGGTTGAACAGCGCCTCACAGCCGTCCGTATCTAGGAGCGGCCCGTGCTCCCCCGCGCGGGCCACCCAGAGTCGGGGGCCCGTCCTCCCCAACGGGTCCGCCACATACGGAGGTTCCATGGCCGACAACGTCACCTCGCTCTTTCGCAGCACGGCGGCGCACAGCCCCTCGATGGCTGCGCTCGCGCGAGAGAGCGACGGGACCGGCCCGGTCGACTTCTGCATCCCGTGCAACCCGTACTTCCCCACCCCGGCCATGATGGACACCATGTCGGCGCGGCTGCGGGACATCATCACGTACTACCCGAGCAGCGCCGACACGATCACCGCCGAACTGTGCAATCTGCTCCAACTGCCTCCGCAGGCCGTGGCGATGGGCAACGGCTCGACCGAACTGATCACGTGGATCGACCACTTGCTGGTCCGTGAATCCCTCGCGGTCCCCGTCCCCACCTTCGGCCGCTGGACCGACCAGCCCATGGAGACCGGCAAGCGGGTCGACATGTTCCCGCTCCAGGAGTCGAGCGGCTTCAGCCTGGACCTCGCCCAGTACGCCGAGTTCATCCGGGCGCGCGGCACCCGTGTCGCCGTCATCTGCAACCCGAACAACCCCGACGGCGGCTTCCTGCACAAGCACGCGCTCGTGCAGTTCATGGACGCGATGGCCGACCTCGACCTGATCATCATCGACGAGTCGTTCCTGGAGTTCGCCGACGCGGAGGCGGAACCCAGCGTCGTGCAGGAGGCGATGATCCGCCCGAACGTCATCGTCCTGCGCAGCCTCGGCAAGAACTTCGGTCTGCACGGCATCCGCTTCGGGTACATGGTCGCCAACCCGTCGCTCGCGGGCCGCGTCCGCTCGATGCTGCCGAAGTGGAACCTCAACGCCTTCGCCGAGTACGTGGTGTTCATGCTCAAGGAGCACGGCCAGGAGTACATGTCCAGCCTCCACCAGGTGCGCCGTGACCGCCTCGACATGGCGAGCCAGCTCTCCTCCCTGCCCGGCCTGACGGTCTACCCGTCGCAGGGCAACTTCCTCTTCGTGCGCCTTCCCGTCGGCGCCGAGGGCACCGTGGTCCGGGACCGGCTGCTCACCGAGCACCGCATCCTGGTCCGCGAGTGCGGCAACAAGATCGGCTCGTCCAGTCGCTTCCTGCGCCTCGTGGTACGCCCCCAGGTGGACGTGCGTCGCCTGGTGTCCGGCCTGGAACAGGTGCTCTACGGGACCAGGAGGGGAGCCGCCGTACCCGAGTTGGGTACAGGGACCAACTACAGCTCGGGTACGGCGGCGGTGGACCGGTTGGTCAGTGCCACCAACGGGGGCGGTATGCCGGGCCTAGCCGCTCAGGCCCTCGGTACCGGTATGCCGGGGCTCGCAGCCGCCGCGGCAGCCGGTACCGGCATGCCGACCCCGATGCCGTCCCAGATGCCGATGCCCGCCGCCATGCAGTCCAGCGGCTCCGGGATGCAGATGCCGGCGGCGATGACCGCACACAGCTACGGCGGATCGGGCGCACAGAGCTACGGCGGCCAGGGCATGCAGATGCAGATGCCCGTGCAGCCGCAGCCTCAACCGGTCCCCCAGCCGCAGATGCAGCCGCAACAGCCCATGGGCCAGCAGCAGCCCATGGGCCAGCAGCCGACGGGGCAACAGCAGCCCACCCCGTCCGGCGTCCCGGCCCGCAACGGCCTCACGGCCGCCCAGGTCCGGGGCACCACCGGCCCGGGCCTGGCCCCGGCCCCGGCGACGGGCTGGCCCGCCGCCCAGAGCTGGCCGAACGCGGCGGGCATGGGCCAGGTGGGATGATCGCTCGCCCTGGGCCCGGTTCCGGGGCCCAGGGCCGAGGTCAGTGGTCGTGCTCCAGGTGGAGTCTGAGCAGATCGACGCCGTAGTCGCCCCCGTTGGGGGTGCGGACGATGGCGTGGATGCGCTGCTGGGTGGGCGTGCCGCCGGGCCCGCCCATGCCGCCTCCGCCCCCGCTCGATGACTCGTTGCCGCAGGCGAGGGGCGACTGGGCCACGTCACTCCAGCTCCCCGCCGATACGGATGGATTACCATCCTCCAGTCGACGGCGAGAATGATCCACCCCTACGCCCGCCCCATCCCAGGCTGCCTCACCAGCGACCACCACCCCGGTACGTCCACCTCTGCCCGGACCGTCTTCCCCGGTGACTCCCGGTCCAGCACCTCCCACCGGTCCGCCACCGCATCGACGATGACCAGCCCGCGTCCGGACTCCGCCAGGGGCAACGGAGACCGTACGTCTCTCGGGCCCGGCGGGCGCGAGCCGCTACGGCTGTCGGTGACCTCGACGCGCACGCTGCCCGTGACCAGCCCGAGCCGCAGCTCGAAGTCCCGGCCGGGAACGCGTCCGTGGGTCACGGCGTTCGCGGCCAGTTCGGCGACGATCACCGCGACCGCCTCGGAGACGTCCGAGCCGTACGGGATGCCCCAGGCGTGCAGCTGGCCCACGGCGAGGTGCCGGGCGAGGCGGGCGCCACGCGGGGTGGCACTGAGGCGCTGCGTGAACATACGTACGGTGACCGGGTGTTGAGGGGCTGAAGGTGCGCTCATGGGCCCAATGTGCCGGGCGGGAGCAGCGCTTCACCAGGTGGGAGCCGTGTACGCCGGGGCAGCGTACGCGGTTACGGGCTGGACAGTACCCGTCACTGCACGTGACCATGAGCGGATCGGGTGTGTGCGGCGGGGCAAGTGCGCGAGAGGTGGCCGACGATGACTGAGGACACGCAGGGGAAGCCGGGCGGCGAGCCGGAGTCCTCGGACAGCATGCGGACGTTCGGGGCGGTGGTCCAGGCCTTGCGCGAGCACGAGGGGATGAGCAGGCAGGAGCTGGGACTGGCGGTGCGGTTCTCCAAACACACGGTGGCGTCTGTGGAGTTGGGGAGGCGGATGCCGGATCAGGAGTTCGTGGATCGGGCTGATGAGGTGCTGGGCAACACGGGGGCGCTGAGGAAGGCGGTGGAGTATCTGAACCGGCAGCCGGGGTTGGCGGCGTGGTTCCGGCGGTGGGCCCAACTGGAGGCGAAGGCGATCTCCCTGTACACCTACGAGTGCCGCATGCTTCCAGGCCTGTTGCAAACGGAGGCGTACGCACGGCAGTTGTTCGTCGACGAGTTGCCGCCGCTGACCGACGAGGAGATCGAGGCCAACTGGATCGCACGCGCCAAGCGTCAGGAGTTGCTCCGGGCGCGTCCGAACACCGCCTTCGGCTTCATCCTGGAGGAACACCTGTTCCGTCGTTGCACGGGCGGATTGGACGTCACACGGGACGTCATCGATCACGTACTGCGGATCGCGCAGTGGCGGAACGTGGAGATCCAAGTCATGCCGCAGGTATGCAAGTCGCACGCCGGGCTGCACGGACCCTTGCAGCTTCTCGAAACGCCGGAGAACAAGTGGTACGCCTACACCGAGGCCCCGGAGTCCGGCCAGCTCATCTCCGACGTCAAAGTGATCAGCGTGCTCCAGCAGCGGTATGCCAGGATGCGTGCACAGGCTCTCACGCTTGAAGACTCCGTGAGCCTGCTGGAGCGGATGCGAGGAGAACTATGAGCACCGGTGGACTGACCTGGTTCAAGTCGAGCTACAGCAGCAGCGGCTCCGGCGACTGCGTCGAAGTCGCCCTTTCCTGGCGCAAGTCCACGTACAGCAGCGGCAGCGAAGGTGACTGCGTCGAGGTCGCCACCTGCCCCGGCACCGTCCACATCCGTGACTCCAAGAACAAGACCGGCCCCCAGCTCGCCCTCTCCCCCACCACCTGGGCCGGCTTCGTCGCGTACGCCGTCACGGTCTGAGACCGCCTCGCCCCCTCCCACCCGAGCCCTGCCGAGGAAAGCCCTGCTCGTACCGCCGATGAGCGGTGGGCCGGGTGGCAGGGGCCGGGCGGGCCGGAGTTCGGCGTGCTACGCCGGGCCGGCCCCGAGTGCGGGCACCGCGCCCGCCCGTGGACTGCGCCCAGGTGCCGCTGGGACCTGACCGCCCGTTTCTGTGACCGTCCAGCAACCTGGGAATCGAACGCAATCCGGGTCCGCCGCGTCCCAGTCACGACAGCATCAGCCCCGGGGGGCCCCATGCGTACGCACAACACCCGCACCGCGACCCGACTCACCCTCGCGCTCGCGCTCACCACCGCCCTGTTCGCGGCCGGTTGCGGCAGCGAGAAGGCGCAGGACAGCACCGTCTCGAAGCCCGCCACCAAGAAGAGCCCCGCACCGTCGGGAGGCCGCGCCCGGCAGGTCGCCGACGCCTGGGACGGTTCCGAGGCCGCCGAGGTGTGGCGCAGCGGCTACCACCCCCTGGGCGACACCGCGCCGCCGCCCGAGGGCGGCTGGCACAGCAACGACGACAGAACGGCTCACCTGCTGGAGAACTACGTACTGCGTGGCAAGCTCCCCACCACCGCGCCCGAGAAGGGGCAGGTGAAGTGGGAGGGCGGACAATCGCTGACCCTCCCCCTGATGGACGCGCGGCAGACGTACACCGCCCTGGCCCGCGTCGACAGCCCCACGGACCCCCAACTCACCATCACCGGGGCCAGGTTGGGTGAGATGACAATCGTCACCGGTCGCGGCCCGGCGACCGTGCCGACCTGGCTGTTCACGCTGGAGGGGTACGACGAGCCGCTCAGGCGCGTCGCCTTCGAACCGTCGAAGCTCCCGAAGTCTCCGATCGAGAGGGCCACGGGGGGCCGGACGACGCGTGCCGGACTCAGCCAGCTGGGCAGGGTGGTCGGGGCGTCCGAGGACGGCCGCTCCGTCACCGTCGTGGCGTACCACGGGTCCTGTGACGACGGCCCCGTCGTGGACGTGCTGGAGACGGACGGCAGCGTGGTGCTGTCGGCGTCGGTCGCCGGAGGCAGCACGGGCGAGATCTGCGACGCCGTACTGCTCGGCGAGAAGGTCACCGTGAAGCTCGACCGCCCTCTGGACGGCCGCGTCCTCCTGGACGCGTTCATGGGCCGGCCGTTGCCGCACAAAAAGTATAAGTTGCAACAACATCCTTGTCTTGCAAGAGACTTGACGCATCATCACTTTGCCGAATCCCTAGCCTTTCGACAGCGCATCAACAGGAATGCCCACTAGTTTGCCGTGTCCATGACAGAGATTTCGGAAACGCCCCCCACTGCGATCGGACGCCGCACCGTTCTGATCGCGACCGGTGCCACCGCCGCCACCCTGGCCGTGGCCGCCGCCGTGCCCGAATCCCCCGCCCCCACCGCCGACACGACCGCTCCCGTCGCCGCCGCCGCGGTCTGCACCCTCACGAAGGAGATGACCGAAGGCCCCTACTACCTCGACGGCCAGTACGTCCGCGCCGACATCCGCGAGGACAAGACAGGTATCCCGCTCAAGCTCACCCTCACCGTCGTCGACGACGACACCTGCGCGCCCCTCGGCAACGCGCTCGTGGAGATCTGGCACTGCGACGCCCTCGGCGAGTATTCCGGCTTCGTCGGCAACAACGGCCACAGTGAACCGGACAACGGCACCTTCCTGCGCGGCGGTGTACTGACGAACTCCGGCGGCGTCGCCAGCATCACCACCGTGTACCCAGGCTGGTACCGGGGCCGCTGCGTCCACATCCACCTCAAGGTGCACACGAACGTCACGCTCACGTCCGACGGCTCGTTCACGGGCGGCCAGGAACTCCACACCGGCCAGCTGTTCTTCGACGAGACGATCACCACGAGGGTCGCGGCACTCGCGACGTACGCGGCCAACACGGTCCCCCGCACCACCCTCGCCCAGGACTCCATCTACGACGAGGGCGGCGCCGCCTCCGGTCTCCTCACCCTTACCGCGCTGGGGAGTTCGACCTCGGCGGGATACGCGGGGACGCTGACCGTAGGGATCGAGACGAGCTGATCCCGGTGTAACCCACTGCCGCGGGGTGCGGACACGGCCGGCCGTGTCCGCACCCCGCGGCAGTGG
>NZ_JAVFVX010000230.1:0-4275 GCF_033441795.1 Streptomyces sp. ADMS
CAGCTGGGAGTAGAAGGCGAAGCGGACGATGAGTCCGGCGATCACGCCCAGGAACGAGGCGATGGTGATCACCGCGACGTCACGGTGCGCGACGTGGGAGAGCTCGTGGGCGAGGACGCCTTCGAGTTCCTCGGCCGTCAGGCGGCGCTGGAGCCCGGTGGTGACGCAGACGACGGCGTGGTCGGCGTTGCGGCCGGTGGCGAACGCGTTGGGCAGGTCCATCTCCGAGACGGCCACCCGGGGTTTGGGCATGTCCGCGGTGGCGCACAGCCGGTCGATGACCCCGTGCAGCTCGGGCTGTTCCTCTGCTGTGACCAGGTGGCCGTGCATGGCGTACAGGGCGATCCGGTCGGAGAACCAGAACTGTGCGCCCAGCAGCCCGGCGGCGATCACGACCACCACGACGACGGACTTGAGCAGCACGATCAGCGCGGCGATGAACGCCACGTACACCAGCCCGAGCAGGAACATCGTGACCACCATGCGGGTGGTCAGCTGCCGGTCGGGCTCGAAGCGGCTGCGCATCGTCATCACCCCGGGATCAGGCCCTCGTCGGAGAGCAGTTCGCGCACCTGTGTGAGGCTGGTGTCCTCGTCGGGCAGCACCAGGTCGGAGGGCGTGATCCTTTCGTCCGGCAGTGGTGTGCCGAGGCTGCGCACCGCGTCCAGCAGGGCCGACAGCGCGGAGGCGAAGACCTGCTCGTCGCCCGGGTCGGCGGCCGACCGCAGCGGGGCGTCCAGCTCGTTGAGCCGGTCGAGACGCTCTTCGGCGGTCTCGTACTGGCCCTCGCCGAGAATCCGCATGATCATGACGTTGCCTCCTGTTCCGGCGGAGTCTGCCGGGTCCCGCCGCCCTCCACGGCCGGCGGCGCGGCGGACGCCGGGAGCTGCGCCTTCATCCGGGCCGGTTCCTTGTCCACGTCACTGCCGCGGTTACGGACGGACATCCTCAGGCTCCGGTGCCGTGGTCCGGGCCGCAACCTCGGCCCTTGCGTACCCGTGCTCTTCCCTGCGCGCCGATGAGGACACAGGCCGCACGCTCGGCCTGGGACCATCCTCGCCTCGCGACACCCAGGGAGGGCAGGGCCCGACCGGCCCATACCGGGGCCGGTCGGGCCCGGTGCCGGTCCCCGCGCGAGGAGCACCGCTCGACGACGCCGACCGGTACCACCCGGCACAGTTCCGTTCTCGGCGAACAGCGTGTCAGCCCGCTCCTCCAGCCGCCCGGCCAGGCTGATCGGGCCCGAGTCTGGCGGCCGTCCTCGACGTCACCGCCCTGCCTTTGCGCACCACGTGGACTCTGCTGCGCAATCGCTGGACCCGCAGGAACAGCCACCCGGAGCACCGAGCACGGCCGCGTCGCCGCAGGTCACGGAGTGCGGTCCAGCGGCCCCGAGGAACTGCGCAGCAGAGTCCACGTGCGCTCACCCGTCGCGGTGTCCGTTGCAGGGGAGGTGATACGGGCGCAGGCTGCTTGATGACGAAGGGAGCCCTTCGATGACCCAGTACCCGCCCACCGTGGCGGTCGACCGTCCGGTCGTCGGCTCGTATCCGACCTGCACCGGCGCCCAGCGCGCGGTCGGCTTCCCGTCCGACAGTGAATTCCCGGTGGAACACACCGCGATCATCGGTACGGACCTGCGCATGGCCGGGACCGTTCCCGGCCGCCTCACCCTCGGCCGGGCCGCCCTGGCCGGCGCCGGTACCGGCGCCTGGTTCGGGCTGCTGATCGGACTGCTGCTGTCGGTGTTCGCCGCCGGCAACCACGACGTCCTGCTGCTGATGCTGAGCGGGCTGGCCTACGGGGCCGTCCTCGGCGCGGTCCTCGGCTTCGCCGGTCATGCCCTCAGCGGCGGACACGCGACTTCTCCTCCCGCAGTCAGACCGTGACCGCCCGTTACGCCGTGGTCGCGACGCCGACGCCGACGCCGAGGTGGCCGATGAGGCCAAGAACCTGCTGGTCAAACCTGCCTGGCGCGAAGAGTGGCCTGTTCCCGGTCCCGCCACGCGGGCAGGATTGCGGACGCCACACTCTCTCTCGCGAGACAAGCAGGCCCCTCACGCCCTTTCGGCCGGCTCCACGTCGTCGACGGCCCTGCCCCCAGCCGTCCCGGGCTCACTCGCCGAAGGAGGACTGACCGTGCAGCACCACGCGAGTCATCACGATCACGAAACGTCTGGGCACGAAAATCCTGGCAAGGAGCACAGTACGGCGGTTCTGGATGTGCGCGGTCTGGCCTGGGCGTCCCAGCAGAGCACCGTCGCCGCTGCGCTGGGCCGGCGGCCTGGCGTACTTCAGGTCGAGGTCAACCCGGTCGCGCAGTCGGCGACGGTGGTCTTCGATCCGCGGCGTACGTCGCTGGCCGAGCTGCGCCGCTGGGTGACCGAATGCGGCTACCACTGCGCGGGCCAGTCGGTGCCGTCCCATGTCTGTGATCCGATGGCCGAGCCGGACCCTGCTGTCGAAGCCGCTGAGGACCGTCATGCGACGCATGAGGGCCATGCCGCGCGGGTGGCCGCTCCAACCGCGCCCGCGGGGCATGCCGAGCACGTCGGGCATGCGGCGGCCGAGGCTCCCGCCGAGGCCGAGGGGATGCCGACACCGCACGAACTGATGGGGCACGGCGGCCACGGAGCCATGTCGATGGCGGCGATGGTGGCCGACATGCGCAACCGCTTCCTGGTGGCGCTGCTGTTCTCGATCCCCATCGTCATCTGGTCGCCGATCGGCGAGGACGTCTTCGGTGTCGACGCCCCTGTGCCCTTCGGGCTGCGCCAGGATGTCTGGGCGCTGCTGCTGAGCCTGCCGGTGATCTTCTACGCGTGCTCGATCTTCTTCGGCGGCGCGGTACGGGCCCTGCGTGCCCGCACCCTGGACATGATGGTGCTGGTCGCGGTCGCCGTCGGCTCCGGCTGGACGTACTCGCTGATCATCACGCTCACCGGGGGCGGTGACGTCTTCTACGAGGCGGCCACCGTGCTGGCCTCGTTCGTGCTGCTCGGCCACTGGTTCGAGATGCGCGCCCGGGGCGGCGCCAACGACGCCATCCGCACCCTGCTCGACCTCGCCCCGCCCACGGCACTCGTCGTGCGGGACGGGGAGCCGGTGGAGGTGCCCACCGCCGAGGTCGTGGCCGGCGATCTGCTGCTGGTCCGGCCCGGAGCCAAGATCGCCGTCGACGGGCTCGTGGAGGAGGGCGAGAGCGAGGTCGACGAGTCGATGGTCACCGGGGAGAGCCTGCCGGTGCACAAGGCCCCCGGCTCGCAGGTCGTCGGCGCGACCATCAACGCCAACGGCACGCTCCGCGTGCGCGCCACCAAGGTCGGCGCCGACACCGCCCTGGCACAGATCGTCAAGCTCGTCCAGGAAGCCCAGAACTCCAAGGCCCCGGGCCAACGGCTCGCCGACCGGGCCGCGTTCTGGCTGGTCTTCGTCGCCCTGATCGGCGGCGCCGCGACGCTGGCCGTCTGGCTGCTGGCCACCGACCGCTCGCTGGGCACCGCGATGCTGTTCGCCATCACCGTCGTCGTCATCACGTGCCCGGACGCCCTGGGTCTGGCCACCCCCACGGCCATCATGGTCGGCACGGGACTGGGCGCCCGGCGCGGGGTGCTGTTCAAGAACGCCGTCGCCCTGGAGGCATCGGCCGGGATCCAGACCGTGGTCATGGACAAGACCGGCACCCTGACCAAGGGCGAGCCGGAGGTGACCGACCTGATCACCGCCCCGGGAACGGACGAGGACCAACTGCTGCGGCTCGTCGCGGCGGTGGAACGCGAGTCCGAGCACCCGCTGGCCGAAGCCGTCGTGCGGTACGCCGAGAGCCGGGCCGTGACGGCAGTGAGCGCGCGGCACTTCGCGAACGTTCCCGGCCACGGTGCGACCGCGTCCGTCGACGGCCACCGGGTCGCCGTCGGCAACCGCCGGCTGGCGCTGCGCGAAGGCGTCGACCTCGGCCAACTGGCCGCCCGACGCGAGGCGCTGGCCGCCACCGGCCGTACTGTCGTCATCGCCGCCGTCGACGGACAGGCGGCCGGCCTGATCGGCATCGCGGACGCGCCTCGGGAGACGTCGGCCGCCGCCGTGGCCGAACTGCACGCCCTCGGCGTCGAAGTGGTCATGCTCACCGGCGACAACCAGGCGACCGCCGAGCGGATCGCTGACCGTCTGGGCATCGACACCGTCATCGCCGAGGTCCTGCCCGGGGACAAGGCGGCCACGGTGGCCGAACTGCAACGCGGCGGCCGCAAGGTCGCCATGGTCGGCGACGGCGTC
>NZ_JAVFVX010000231.1:0-4267 GCF_033441795.1 Streptomyces sp. ADMS
GAGGCCGGTGCAGTGCCGAGGCGAAGGCATCGACGTCCTCGGCGTCGACCCGGAACCCGGACAGGAAGTCCAGGGACGACTCCAGGCCGGCGGCCACCAGAAAGCCGCGGTCGGGTGGCAGGTCCCGGACGAACAGGCTGAACGTCGCCGGGCCGCCCATCCCCTCCCGCACATACGACATCGCCATCGTGACCTCGTACAGATCAGTGGTCGTCGCCGAGGACATCCGCGTCACCTCCTCCTGGACACCGATGGGGCACCATGAGTTCGTTCACCTTCGGAACCGTGCGGACCACTGGGGCTCCACCAGGTCCCACTCGGTGTCCCACCGCGCGTACCGTCTGCGGTCCAGCACCAGACGCAGGGTCTTTCGCGCGGCGACGAAGCCGACGTAGACGCCGATCGCTGTCATCCCGCCGATCACCCAGCCGGTGCCCATCGCGTCGCCCTCGGACATCGGCGGATCCTGCATGGTTCCTTCCCGGTCCACCCAGATCCGCAGGGTCGACTTCTCGGTCTCGTCCTGCGTCACATAGGCGGTTCCTGTCCGCTGCCTGCCGTCTTCGCCCACCCAACTGAGCAGCACCTTCTGCTTCTCGTCCGTGACACCGCCCGAGGCCGCGTCGGGGGCCGGGGTCAGCCGGGCGGTGACCTGGTGCCGTTCCGCGGACTGGGCCTGGACCACGCGCAGTGCGGACCCGTACGCCGCCATCCCCGCGCTCACCGAAGCGATCGGCAGGCCGAGGACGAGCGCCAGGAGCAGGAAGCCCGAACACCAGGCTTCGATCCGGTCGGTCGTACGCCTCAGCGGGTTCGCGCCCTCATGCGGGTGCCGCTGGTCCGGCCGGTGGGGGCCGGATGCGTGCGGCGGGTCCTGTGCGCTCATGGTCTGGCCTCCAGCTGTCCTGCTGGTGCGTCCCCCACCTCGCCAGCCTCGCCCACCACCTTCCACCGGCGGCGGTTCCAGGTCACGGGGCCGAAGGTCCCCGGTGGCCGACCACTCGGCCCACCCGGCCCGTCGCCGGTCAGATCTGCGGAACCATCGCGACAGGACACGGCGCGTGATGCAGCACGGCGTGGTTGACCAGGCCCAGCTGCATCCGACGTGTCCGTGGCGCCTGCGGGCGCCGACGACGAGCAGATCGGCGTCGGACGCGGCTTCCAGGAGCGCCTGCCGGGCCGGGCCCTGGACCACCTCGCCGCTCACCGGAACGTCCCGGTACCGCTGCGCGGAGTCGCGCAACGCGTCGGCGAGCACCCGCGCGGGCGCGCGATCGTGGGCTCTGAGGGCGTGTCCGGACAGGCCCGGCGGCCCGGGGCCGCCGACCGGGACGCTCCAGGCGTGTACCGCCACGAGCCGACAGCGCCGCACATGGGCCTCGCGGAACGCGAACCGCACCGCGGTGCCACTGCCCTCACCGTCCTCGATGCCGACGACAACCGTCCCGAACCGGGCGTGCCGGTGGTCCGCCCCGCCGCGTACCACGATGACCGGGCACTCGGCATGGGCGGCCACGGCCAGGCTGACCGAGCCCAGGAGCAGCCCGGCGAGGTCTCCGAGCCCTCTGGACCCGAGTACCGGCGCGAAGGCGTCGCGCCCTCTGTCCACCAGCGCGGACGCCGCGTCTTCGTGCGGCTCCTCACTCGACAGCCGTACGGCCGGGGCACTCCCCTCGCTCGCGCCGAGGCGGCGGCGAGCGTGCCGGGCGCCTCGGCGTCCGCCGCGGCCGCGTGCACGAGGTGGAGCGGCACCCCGTGCCGGAGTGCCTCGTCAGCGGCCCAGTCCACCGCCTCAAGGCTCGCCTCGGACCCGTCCACGCCGACGACCAGGGGAACCGCCATCGTTTCCGCCTCCTCTCGTGCCGGACCTCACGGACACCCGTGCGCCGCCCTTTTCGGGGACCACATGCGCCACGAGGAGATCTGCGGTACTCCTCGATGGAGAAGCGCCGTGCTTGACACGCCGACGCGTGGGGACGGCAGCAGTCCGGACGTCGGCACGCTCACCGCCCTTCCAGCTTCTTACGAGATGGAGGCAGCCGCCATGGAACCAGCCCTCACCGTGGGCCTCGACGGTTCACCCGAGAGCCTCGCCGCCGCCCGTTGGGCCGCCGACGAGGCCGAGCGGCGCAAACTCACCCTGCGCCTGCTGCACGCGTGGCCCCTGCTGGTGCCGGAACCGGCCCACGCCCCCTCGGAAGTCGACCAGAACTACTGGGCGAAACGGCTCGTGCACAACGCTCGGACAGAACTCCAGGCACACCATCCGGGCCTCACCGTCATCGGCAACCTGGTCGCCGACGACGCCGAGGACGCGCTGCTCCAGGCGGCGTCGGAATCCGAGATGCTCGTTCTCGGCTCGCGGGGCCTGACCCCCGTGGAGAGCTACTTCCTCGGCGACATCAGCATGATCGTCGTGGCACGGGCCGAGCAGCCCGTCGTCCTGGTGCGGGCAGACAAGCGGGCGGAAGGATTTTCGACACCCGAATCAGGTTCGGCAGGCGGTGTGGTGGTGGGGCTGAAACTGCGCGCCCCGTGCGACGACCTCCTCGAATTCGCCTTCACCACCGCAGCGGCCCGAGGTGTGCCTCTGCGCGCCGTCCATGGCCTCAGCACACCGCTCCACGCGTACACCCCCTGGGGCGTGGACCACACCGTGACCCAGGAGATCGTCCAGGACGCGCGGAATCACCTGGGCCAGGCCCTCCGCCCCTGGCGCGAGAAGTTTCCGGGTGTGGACGTGGCCGACACGACCCGCCTCGACAGCCCCGCCAGAGCCGTCGTAGGAGCCGCCGAGGGCGCCGACCTGCTGGTCGTCGGCCGGCACAGGCACCACCCCAACCTGGGGCCCCGTCTGGGCCCCGTGGCCCAGGCCGCAGTCCACCACGCGCGATGCCCTGTCGCCGTCGTCCCTCATGACTGAGCCCGGCCGACACGAGGAGCCGGTGGGACCGGTGCGGCGGGCCGACGCCTCCGCACTCCGGCTCGGCGCCGCTCACGGGACTCCACCGCAGCCGCGTGCGGAGGTGCGCGAGACCCACACCGCGGTGGTCTTCTTCGTCGGGGAACGCGCCTACAAGATCAAGAAGCCGGTCGGCCTCACGTTCCTGGACTACACCACGGTGACCGCCCGGCGGGCCGCGTGCACGGTTTCAGCGGCCCTCCGCGCACCGTGTCGGGCCCCCGGCCCGGTTGCCCGGACCTCCTTCGAAAGCGACGGTGGAAGGAGGCGGCTGAGGGAGCCAGGGAGTGGGTGACCATGCGAGCACTCGTCTATCACGGCCCCGGACAGACCTCCTGGGACACGCATGCCGATCCGGCGATCGAGGACCCCGCCGACGTGATCGTGCGCGTCGACGCCACCACCATATGCGGCACCGATCTGCACATCCGGCATGGAGAACTGCCCGAGGTGAAGCCGGGAACGGTCCTCGGACACGAGGCCGTCGGCGAGGTGATGGACACGGGCCGCGAGGTCCATACCATCGCCCTGGGGGACGAGGTGATCGTGTCGTCCGTGTCGGCCTGCGGGCGCTGTCAGTTCTGCCGGGACGGCGTGTACGGACAGTGCCGTGGCGGGGGCGGCTGGATTCTCGGGAACCTGGTCAACGGCACACAGGCCGAGTACGTGCGGGTGCCCTTCGCCGACCACTCCGTCCGGCGGCGGCCCGGTGCCCTGGCACTGGATGACGCCGTCCTGCTCGCCGAACTCCTCCCCACCGCCTACGAAGTCGGCGTGCGGAACGGACACGTGGGCCCCGGCGACACCGTCGTCGTGGTGGGCGCCGGCCCCGTAGGGCTTGCCGTGGTCACCACCGCGCGGATCTACTCTCCGCGCCGGATCATCGCCGTGGACCGGTCACCCTCCCGGCTCGAAGCCGCCGCCCGGCTGGGGGCCGACTCCGCCGAGCTCCCCGGACGACTGATCGCCGATCTCGCGGACGGCCCCGGCGCCGACGTGGTCATCGAGGCCGCCGGAGATCCGGACAGCTTCGTCCTGTGCACACAGGTCGTACGCTCGGGCGGGCACATCGCCAACATCGGCATGCACGGCAGGCCGGCCACGCTGCATCTTGAGGCGCTGTGGCGTAAGAACGTGACGATCAGCACCGGCCAGGTCGACACCTCCTCCACGCCCCGGCTGCTCGACCTGGTGACATCCGGACGCCTGCACGTGTCCCGGCTCGTCACCCACACCTTCGGCCTCAGCCGGATGGAGGACGCCTACGAGGTCTTCTCCCACGGCACCGACACCGGCGCCCTCAAG
>NZ_JAVFVX010000232.1:0-4193 GCF_033441795.1 Streptomyces sp. ADMS
CTTGTGTCCTGAACATGAAAGGGAGTTGGCTGTAGGACAGCTTCTGGAAATGGTGCTGTGCGGAAGATGAAGGTTTTGTGGCCCTTCGAAGCCGCCCTGCGGGGGGAGGCTTCAAACCGCCTCATGCTGCGTTAGCCGAAGACTGTCGTGGTGAGCGATGAGGAAAAGGCGTCGTAAGAGGCGTCAGGTGGGGACCGGGAAGACGAACGCAAGTGAATCGCTGCTGACGTGTCGAAAGGATAAAAGACGACATCAAAACCGGGGTGTGAACTGAACCCTGGGATGAGCCTGGCGGGTGCCCGTTTATTGGCCAGGTGGTGTCCGGCATGTAGGCGACGTGAGTCCGGTCTGCGGCTTCCGTATGGAACAGGAGAAGGCAGGTCCCGATACTGCCCGCCAAGTAGCGGTGGGTGAGAGGGAGTGCCCCAAGCAGCAGACACTGCGAGGGGTCGAGTACCGATACGGGTCCTGCTGGCGGACCGGCTCGTAGTAGCGGTGAAGCCTCTGTAACGGGGGTGGAGCGAAGGGGCCGGGTCGTTCGTGACTGAGTTGATCGCATCAACCGGACAACGTCCGGGAGGAGTTCGATGGGCCAGTTGAAGTCTCAGATCAAGCCGTTTGAAATTTCGAGGTGGGAAGTCAAGGAGGCGTGGGAGGAAGTCAGGGCTAACAGAGGCGCGCCTGGTGTGGACGGGCAGAGCATCGCCGACTTCGAGAAGGACCTGAAGAATAATCTGTATAAGGTCTGGAATCGGATGTCGTCGGGCTCGTACTTTCCTCCTCCGGTGCGTGCGGTGGCAATTCCTAAGTCGCATGGCGGCGGCACGAGAATGCTCGGCATTCCCGCTGTCGCTGATCGGGTGGCTCAGACCGTGGTGGCCCGGCATCTGGTGCGAAGGGTGGAGCCTGTTTTCCACCCTGACAGTTTCGGATACCGGCCCGGACGGTCCGCTTTGGACGCGGTGGAAAAGTGCCGGGAACGCTGCTGGAAACGGGACTGGGTGGTGGAGTTCGACATCGCCAAGTTCTTCGACAGTGTGCCCTGGGACCTGCTGGTCAAGGCGGTGGAAGCACACACCGACGCCGTCTGGGTGAAGTTGTATGTGCGGCGGTGGCTCGCTGCTCCGCTCGTCATGCCCGACGGCACCCTGCTGGAGCGGGAGAAGGGGACACCTCAAGGAGCCCCTGTCACTCCCCCAACGCAATGGGTAACCCGGGCATGAGTCACCCTCCGTAGCGTCTCGATCTTGATGCTGGTCGTCGGCAGTGCGCTCACGCACGGGGATGCGGTGCCGGATGGTGATCTTCTCGGGGCCGACGAGGACGTCCTTGACGAGGAGCCGCAGGACACGCTGGCGCTCGGGGATCTCGGCTGTCTGGGCGTTGTCGCGGAGCTGGGCGAGGAAGCCTTCGAGATCGTCGGCGAGCTTGAGGTAGGCGTCGCGGTCGGCGAGCTGGGCGTCCAGCGCGTCGAGTTGGCCGCGCAGGTTGCCTTCCCGGGCCCGCAGGCCGGGCATCCGGGCCCGCAGTTCGTCGATGGTGACCAGTTGCTCCTGGAACGCTTCGATCATGCGGGTGATCGCGGTGGTGGCCTTGGCCAGGGCCAGTTCGAGGCGGCTGCGCTGGCGGGTGGCGGGGTCGGAAGTGCGGGCGCGGTCGAGCCGCTTGTCGATCTCGGACCGGATCAGGTGCGGGTCGGCGATCAGGTCGATGATGTGGTTCCAGACGACGGTGTCGAGGTAGTCGGCACGGACGGGCTTGTTGGTGCAGACCCGGCCTCCCTCGTAGCGGTAGTCGTCGGAGCCCAGGCACCGGTAGTAGTAGATCTTCTTGCCTGAGGAGGTAGTGGTCGAAGTGCGGTAGTAGCCGTACCCGCAGCTCACGCAGGCCGACAGCCCCTGGAGCAGGGAGGGGACCTTGCTGTTGCGCGAGGCGAAACGCTTGTTGTCGGCGAGCCGCTGGGCGGCCCGTTCGAAGGTGGCCGGGCTGATGAGCGCGGGGACGGGGATGGTGATCCACTCCTCGCGGGGCCGGTCCTCGTACTTGACGGCGCGTGGGGTGGTGCGGCCCTCCAGCCTCGCGCGGCGGTTCAGCCCCGGGGACTCGTGGACGGTCCGGGTCTTGCCGAAGGCGGCCTGACCTTGGTAGACGGGGTTGCGGAGCATGCCCCAGACCACGCTGCGGTCCCAGCGGGTTTTCCCGGTGCGGGTGGGGGTGCCGCTGCTGGTGAGCCAGCGGGTCAGGTCCGCGATGGAGGCTCCGTCGTCGGTGTAGCGGCGGAACAGCTCCGCCACCAGCGCTGCCTCGGACTCGACGATCTCGTAAGTGGCCCCGCATTCAGGGGTCTTGCGCAGGTATCGGTAGCCGAACGGGGCACCGCTCAGCACGTTGACGGACCCCGAGCGGGCCCGGTAGGTCTTCCCCCGCCGGTAGCGTTCCATCAGCTGGGCCTTCTCGTACTCGGCGAACATGCCCTGGAACTGGACCATCAGCTGGTCCTCGGGAGTGTCGCCGCGAGGGCCCCGTACGAACTCCACCCGGGTGCCGGCACGGGCGAACTCCTCGATCAGCAGGGCCTGGTAGGCGAACTTGCGGGCCAGGCGGTCGGGTGCGTAACACAGCACCACATCCACGCCGACCTGGGCGACCAGGTCCCGCAGCCGCTCCAGCGCGGGCCGCACCAGGGTCGCCCCGGAGTGCCCCTCGTCCTCGAACACCCACTCCTCGGGCAGCTCAAGATGCGAGGCGGCGGCGTGTGCCCGCAGGGCCGCGGTCTGCGAGCCGATCGTCTGGTCCTTCTTCTGCCGGGCGGACGACACCCGGGCGTAAATCGCCGCACTGGTCACCGGCTCCTCCTGCCTGATCGGGGCCGGCCCGCACCCGGGCCCGGCGCTGCGGCACCAACACCGCGTAGGCCGCGGACAAGTCCGCCGCCGCATGACGGTCGAAGACCGCCTCCGTCTCCACCAGCCGGCCGCTCACCTGCGAGGCCGGCCCTCCGGGGCACCCCGCTCAAGGAACTCGGCCAGGGCCTGGGCCACCACCGCGGAGATCGCCCGGTCGCTCTCGTGAGCACAAGCACGGATCTGCCCGGCCAGCGAGCCGGGCAGCTTGACCGTGAACACCACGCTCGACTCGGGGACTTCGACCCGTCCAGCAGCCATGGCCTGCTCCAGATACCGGCGTGCCTGACGCACCGACACCCCGTACCTACTCGCCAACGTGCGGGCGGCTGCGGCCGCGGGCACCCCCGCCCCGGCCAGATCCGCGGCGGCGTTGACCCGCCGGGCGTACTCGACGCTATCGACACGATCACCACGCACCATGTCACAAACCTACTACCCATTGTGACGCTCCTTACCCTCCGCGCGAGGTAGGAGTTCCAAGCGCCGGTAGCCGAGCGTCACCTCGAAGCAGAAGTTGCCCATTGCGTTGGGGGCGTGGTATCTCCCGTCTTGGCGAACTTGTTCCTCCACTACGCGTTCGACGCCTGGATGGACCGGGAGTTCCCGTCCGTCTGGTTCGAACGCTATGCGGACGACGCGGTAGTGCACTGCGTCACCGAGCGTCAGGCCCGCCAGGTGCTGGCCGCGCTCGCGAACAGGATGGCCGAGGTTGGGTTGCACCTGCACCCGGCCAAGACCCGGATCGTGTACTGCCAGGACGGACAACGGCGGCGCTCCTCTGAGCACACGGCGTTCACCTTTCTCGGATACACGTTCCGTGCCAGACGAAACCGGACTCGGCACGGCAGGCAGTTTCTGTCGTTCGAGCCGGCGGTCAGCAGGGATGCCCTGAAGAAGATGGGGCGGGAGGTGCGGTCCTGGCACCTGCACACCCGCTCGCAACTGTCCTTCCAGGAGCTCGCCCGCAGGATGAATCCCGTGGTGGCGGGATGGATCAACTACTACGGCCGTTTCAGGCCCTGGGAGCTGCATCCCTTCTTGATGCGCATCAACGCCTACCTGGTGCGCTGGATCCGCCAAAAGTACAAACGGCTCGCGGCCAAGCGGAAGGCCATCACGAAGATGCAGGAAATCGCCCGGCGATATCCCCGCATGTTCGCGCACTGGCGCCTCACCGCAGACGCCGTCTCGGTCTGATGATCAGAACGACAAGAGCCGTGTAATGGGCGACTATTACGCACGGTTCTGTGAGAGCCGAGGGGTGAGATTCCCCTCGGCTACTCGGCA
>NZ_JAVFVX010000233.1:0-4169 GCF_033441795.1 Streptomyces sp. ADMS
CGGGTCGACGCCGAGGACGTCGATGCCTTCGCCTCGGCACTGCACCGGCCTCCACGCGATCTGGCCCCGCTGCTGGGCTTGGAGTTCACCGGCCAGGTGCGGGCTGTGCCGGAGGGCCGGATCGTCCTCGCGGGAGAGCCGCTGCTGGAGGTGACCGCTCCGCTCCCGCAGGCCCAGCTGGTCGAGACGTACGTACTCAACCAGGTCAACCACCAGACGACGATCGCCTCGAAGGCCGCACGGTGCGTCCTGGCCGCGGCGGGGCACCCGGTCGTGGACTTCTCCCTGCGACGCACCCACGGCCCCCAAGCCGGCTTTCAAGCGGCCCGGTTGAGCGCGATGGTCGGCTTCGCGGGTACGAGCAATGTCGCCGCGGCCATCGCCGAAGGGCTGTCGGCCGTGGGCACGATGGCCCACTCGTACATCGAGGCGTTCGGCACGGAGGAGGCGGCCTTCCGGGCCTTCGCCCGGACCCACCCCGGCCCGGTGACGCTCCTGGTCGACACCTATGACACCGAGGAGGGGGTCCGTGTCGCGGCCCGGGTGCTGCGAGACCTCGACCACGCGGCCCGTGGGCCCGGTTCGGCCGTACGGCTGGACAGCGGCGACCTGGGAGCCCTGGCGCTGCGGGCGCGTGCCCTCCTCGACGCGGCGGGACTGCCGGACGTACGGATCATCGCCAGCGGCGGTCTCGACGAGCACTCCGTGGACGAACTGGTCCGCTCCGGAGCACCGATCGACGTGTACGCGGTCGGCACCCGTGTCGGGGTGTCGGCCGACGCCCCGTTCCTGGACTCCGCCTACAAGATGGTCGAGTACGACGGACGGCCGGTGATGAAGCTCTCCTCGGCCAAGGTGAGCGCCCCCGGGCAGAAGCAGGTGTTCCGCTGTCCCGGATTCGCGGACGTGATCGGGCTCCGTGATGAGCAGCCGCCGGGGGCTGGCGTACCGCTGTTGGAGACGGTGATGCGGAACGGGAGGCGCACCGTCGAGCGCCCCACGCTGGACGAGAGCGGGGAGAGGTTCGCTGCCGACCTGGCCGGGCTCCCGCCCGCGGCACGCCGCATCCGGGCGCCCCTCGCGCCACGGGCGACGACCTCCGGACAGCTGACCGTCCTCACCGACCAGGTCCGGCGCCGTATCGAAGACGAGATCCTGGCCTCATCCGCGGACCTGCGCAACCACGAGCGGAGCGCAACCGGATCACAGCGCTCTGTACCGAGATGAGGAGGACAGTGATGCCGCATACCGTGGAATGGAAGGTTCGCCTCTACCTCTTCGAGGACGAGGGAACGACCAAGGCACGGGTCGTGCTGGACACCGGGACCACAGAGCTCACCGGGCACGGGGACGCGCACCGGAACCCCGTGGACACGGACGTGCCGGAGATCGGTGACGAGCTGGCGGCGGGCAGGGCCCTGCACGACCTCGGCCGGCAGCTGGTGGACGTTGCCGAGCGTGAAATCGAGGGCATGGGCGCGGCCTCGACCGAGCGGAGGGATCGCCCGGAGACCGGCTGGCCGTTGCCGGATCAGATGCAAGGAGGATGACCGATGACGCTGCCTGCGCACCAACACCATGGGAGGGGCGCTCTCCCGGTATGGGACCCCTTCCGCGAGCTTGAGGACCTGCACACTCGCATGGACCGGCTCATGCAGTCCGCCTTTCCTGGTGGCGCGAAACTCGGCACTGTCGGGGCATGGGCGCCGCTGGCCGACATCGAGGACACCGAGGACGCGTACCTGGTGGAGCTGGAGGTTCCCGGGGTGGACAAGGACGACATCACCGTGGAGGTCACCGACTCCGAGATCGATGTCCACGGCGAGATCAAGGAGAAGGAACGCACCGGCGTGGTCCGGCGGCGCGCCCGCCACATCGGGGAGTTCGACTACCGTACGAGTCTGCCGCCGAACTCGGACACCGAACACATCAGCGCCGAGCTAGCCAACGGGGTTCTCACCGTGCGCGTTCCGAAGGCCGAGAAGGCCAAAGCGCATCGTATCGAGATCGCCGGCTGAGTCAGGGGCGGGAGCAGTCAGAGGCTGTGCGGGTTCAGGGTCTGTTCCGTAGCAGGGTGCTACGGGCGCGACGGGCAGCCGGGCGATGCCGGGCACCCTCCTTGGGACGTGATCAGGGCGGCGTGAGACCTCGCCGCTCCGAGCCCGGTCCTGCGCTGCCCTCACGTGCCGGTTGCGGAACTCCGGGAGCCGTCTGCTCGGTACGCGATGTGCTCGGCGACAGAGACCACGCCGTCCACGCTCCGGCACAGCCGCTCGATCACCGGGATCAGGGTCCTGACCTCGACGGAACCACCGAGGCTCACGCGTCCTTCGCGCACCTCGACCGTCACGTCCGAGGCGACAGGCCCCAGCGTCCCCCGCAGCACGTCCCCAGTGATCTCGTCGCGGATGGCATCGTCACGACGCAGGAAGATCCTCAGCAGGTCACCGCGGCTGACGATGCCCTGCAGTCGGTCCGCCTCGTCCACCACGGGCAGTCGCTTGACGTTCTGGACTGCCATGAGGCGAGCCGCCTCGACCACGGTCCACTCCGGACGCGCGCACACGGCGGGAGCCGACATCAGCTCTTCGGCCCTGGCGCCTTCGGCCTTGGCGCGCTCCCACGCCTCCAGAAGCGGGACCGGTGTCAGGCCGGAGGGGTCGGCCTGGGCGGAGGACTTGCGCAGCAGGTCGGCCTCGGACACCACACCGATGGGGCGGTCGAGTTCGTCGACCACGGGCACGGCGGTGACGTCGTTGTCCGCGAGCAGTTTGACGATCTCTTTGAACGGCATGTCGCGCCGTGCTCGCACGACGTCTCGGGTCATGAGCTTTTCGACCGTACGGTGGTGCATGTCGCCTCTCCCTTCCGGGGGAGACAGCCAATGGCGAGGGGATGGGGCGTCCCCGCACTGTCCGTCCGGCTACCCGGATCACAGGGTTCTCATCCCGTGCGGCGGCACGCCGCGCGTGGGACGTTGGGTTACAGCAGCATTCTGAGGAAACGGCGGCGATCATGCGAGCTCAACTCGGCGATCAACTCGTGGTCGAGAGCCCTGCCACCGGCGTCACCAGGCGCGACGGCGAGATTGTCGGACTCCACCATGAGGATGGAACGCCTCCCTACGATGTGCGCTGGTCGGACACGGATGAGGTGACCCTCATCTTTCCCGGGCCCGACGCGCACATCCATCACATCGAGCACGGTCCCGGGAGCGCACACGAGCCTTCCCGGCCACGCACGGAACAGCCAGGCGGGCAGAGAAGTGCCGAGGCCCGCGGAACCCCGCTGGGCAGGCCGGCCAATCCCGGTGACATCGGGCGCCGCGTCGCCACCGAGCGCACACGCCAGGGACTGACCCGGGAAGAGACGGCCCGCCGCGCCAGAATGGCGCCGGGATACCTGGCATACCTCGAGGAACAGCCGGCCGACCCGACCGCGGCGAGCCTTATCCGCCTGGCCGACGCGCTGGGCACCACCACCGTCGCTCTGCGGGGCGCCGGCATCGATCTGCCGCCTGGCCTGGGTCAGGCGCTCCTGCACCCTCGGCTGCGGGACCTCGGCCCCGACGAATGCCGCGCCCTGCTGTCCACGCACGGTGTGGGCCGCGTCGCGGTGTCGACAGCGCACGGCCCGGCGGTGGTTCCGGTGAACTACGAGGTCATCGACGATGCGATCGCGTTCCGGACCGCGCCGGACTCGGTCCCGGCGGCGGCCGTGGGATCGGAGGTCGCCTTCGAGGTCGACCATGTGGATGAGGCCATGAGCCAGGGCTGGAGTGTGCTCGTCGTCGGACCTGCGCGGGTGGTCACCGAGCCGGACGCCGTGCTGAGGCTGGTCGATGGCGCCCACACCACGCCGTGGCCCGGGGGTGAACGTGAGATGTGGGTGTCGATCCAGCCCACGCGCATCACGGGGCGCCGTATTACGGCGGCCGAGCAGTGAGGGAGGAGCGCTGATCGGTTCCTCACCGTCCGCGTGCGTGCCGGGTTCGACCTTCTACTGCTCGCCCCCAGGTCCGGCCGGACTGGCGGACTTGCCGGTGAGATGGGGCTCGACGTCCACGACGCCCTCAATGGCGCGCACGAGGCGCACGGCAACCGAGATCAGCGAGGTGTCGCGGATGTGTCCGCGGAGGGTGACGACTCCCTCGTGGCAGTTCACGTGGA
>NZ_JAVFVX010000234.1:0-4123 GCF_033441795.1 Streptomyces sp. ADMS
GCGGTGCTTGCGTCGCCTGCTGTGAGGGACCCGCCGATGCTTCCGGACCCGACCGCACCCGCATCTCTGCTCGCCGTGCTGGGCGCTTTGAGCGGCAGCTTCACCTTCCCGACGTTCTCCACGTTCGCCGCGCTGGTCACCGGGCTGATCGCGAACACCGGCCGGGGCACGGTCACCGGGATGCTCCTGGGTGCCGGTCTGACGCGGCACTGGTCCCACGACCGGGTCCACTCCTTCTTCGCCCGTGCCCGCTGGGACCCGCAGACGCTGGGCGCGTCACTGTCCCACCTGGTGGTGCGCTCCCTGGTGCCCGATGGCACCCGGTTGACGGTGGCGGTGGACGACACCCTGTTCAAACGGCGCGGGAAGAAGGTCTTCGGCGCCGCCTGGCAGCACGACGGCTCCGCCGCAGGCCGCGACGGGATCGGATACGGCACCTGCTTCGTCGTGCTCGGCCTGATCGTGGACCTGCCGTTCCTTTCCCGGCCGGTGTGTCTGCCGGTGGCCGCCCGGCTGCACCGCCCGAAGGGCGAGAAGACCAAGGTCGAACTCGCCGCCTCCATGATCCGGTTCCTGGCCGCCTGCCACTGGGGCCGGCGTATCGATGTGGTCGCTGATGCCGCCTACCACGGCAAGGCGCTGCGTGACCTGCCCGCACAGGTCACCTTCACCACCCGGGTGCCGTCCACCGAGCATGCCTGGCTCCAAAATTGCCGGCTATTCGGCAGGGGGTGGCGGTGTCAGCGGACTCGCCCGGTGAGACGAGTCCTGTCTCGTAGGCGAGGACGACGGCCTGGGCCCGATCGCGCAGGGTCAGTTTGGCGAAGATCCGGGCCACGTGGGTCTTTACTGTCGCCTCACTGAGCGTCAGTTCGCATGCCAGTTCGGAATTGGAAAGACCTCGGCCCATGAGCGTCAGTACCTCGCGCTCGCGCGGCGTCAGCGTGGCCAGGTCACGGTGGACGGCTGGGGTGCTTCGGCTTCTCATTCTTCCGGGTGGTGCCGTTCTTCTTCGCCGCCTCCCGGGCGGCGACCAGGGCCTGGCGCGCGAGGTCGACCCCGCTCAGCTCGGTGCTCACGCCATCACCGCCCCGACGACGTCGCCTTCCAGCGGGCGCGCGGCGAGCCCGGTGAGCCGGTCCGACCACGGCGCGGGCGCGGCCGTCTCGGTGCGGGCCGCCGTCTGCTCAGGTGCTGCCGCTGCTCTACCTGCACGGCCTGTCGTCCGGGGACTTCGTGCCCGCGCTGGAGCAGTTCCTCGGCGGCACGGCGGGGCTGTCCGCAGCGACGGTGACCCGGCTGACGAAGCAGTGGGGCGAGGACCATGCCGCCTTCCAGGCCCGGGACCTGTCCGACCGCGACTTCGTCTACGTGTGGGCCGACGGGGTCCACCCCAAGGTCCGTCTCGGGCAGGCACACTCGTGTGTCCTGGTCCTGCTCGGCGTCCGCGTCGACGGGACCGAGCTCATCGCGCTCGCGGAGGGGCTGCGGGAGTCCACCGAATCCCCCGGTGTGACCTGACCACGTTGACGACGATCAGTCAGACAGGCTTCCCTCGCTGAGCCTCAGGCGGCCACATTCGGGACAAGCTTCAGAGAAAGGAGGAAAGACCGTCGAGGAGCCTGTCCACGTCGTCGGCGGTGTTGTACGGCGCCAGGCCCACCCGCAGGGCGGGGTCCTCCAGCTTCAGTGCGGCGAAGGGCTCGTACGCGTAGAACGACCCGGCGGGGGCCAGGACGTCGCGTGCGGCCAAGTGCACCTGGGCCTCGCGGGCGTCGCGGCCTTCGAGGGTCATCAGGAGGGTCGGGGTACGGTCGGCCGCCTTCGAGTGCAGGGTGACGAGATCACCCAGAGCGCGCAGACCGTCCTGCAGCCTCGTGCTCAGCGCCTGCTCGTGCTCGTGCAGAGAGCCCAGCGAATGTGCGAGCCGCTCCCTGCGTGTGGCGCCCACGCCCGGGTCGATCGCTGCGAGGAACTCCATGGCGGCGGTGGCGCCCGCCAGGATCTCGTAGGGGAGCGTGCCGAACTCGAAGCGCTCCGGCACGGTGTCGGGGGACGGCAGAAGCTTGTCCGGCCGGAGGGTTTCGAGGAGTTCGGGCGCTCCCGCGAGCACGCCGCAGTGCGGTCCGAGGAACTTGTACGGCGAGCAGACGAACAGGTCCGCACCCATCGCGGGCACGTCCACCAAGTGGTGGGCGGCGTAGTGTACCCCGTCCACGTACACCAGGGCGCCGACCTCGTGCGCCCGGTCGGCGATCCGGCGAACGGGCGGCTTGGTGCCCAGCACGTTCGAGGCCGCCGTGACCGCGACCAGCCGGGTCCGAGGCGACATCGCCCGCTCGAACGAATCGAGGTCCAGTTCCGTCGTCCCGGCGTCGATCTCGATCCAGCGGACCGTCACTCCGGCGCGCTCGGCCGCCTGGACCCAGGGGCGGACGTTGCAGTCGTGGTCCAGGCGGCTGAGGACGATCTCGTCGCCCGCCTTCCAGCCCTTGGCCAGGTGACGGGAGAAGTCGTACGTGAGCTGGGTGGCGCTGCGCCCGTGGACGATGCCGCCGGCGGGCACGTTGAGCAGGTCGGCGTAGGCGGCGCGGAACTCCGCGACGGCGCGCTCGGCGTTCAGCTCGGACGGGCTGACAACACCCCGGTTGGAGAGGGGGCCGGTCAGCGTCGCGGTGATGGCGTCGGCGACGGGGCGGGGGGTCTGGGTCCCGCCCGGGCCGTCGAAGAAGGCGAGGCCGTGGTCGAGGGAGGGGAAGTGGGCCCGGAGAACGGTCAGGTCGATGGCCATGGCCTCGGCTTTCTGCAGTGGAGGACGATCCTGCGAAGGGCTGCCGACGGTCGGCGACAGCGCGGACGACAGCGCAGGTGGGGCGCGTCCTTCCGGCCGGTTGCCTAGACTCTGGCACCGGCGGCAGAACACGTAAAGCGATGGATCGAGAAGAGAAAGTTCACGAGTCATGAAGTCTCAG
The DNA here is from genome assembly GCF_033441795.1 of Streptomyces sp. ADMS. NCBI lineage: Bacteria > Bacillati > Actinomycetota > Actinomycetes > Kitasatosporales > Streptomycetaceae > Streptomyces > Streptomyces sp. ADMS. Next base: position 2,973 of record NZ_JAVFVX010000234.1, read on the forward strand.
CCGGATCTGAAGCTCCTGTCCACTTTCATGGCCGTGGTGAACCGTGGCTCCATGACCGAGGCCGCGGCGGCCCGCGGCTACGTACCCTCCGCGGTGTCCCAGCACATCGCCGCGCTGGAGCGCGACATGGGCATCGAGCTGGTCATCCGCCGCCCCGGCAGCCGGCTGATCCTGACCGCGGCCGGCCGCTCCCTCGCACAAGCGACCGAGACGCTCTTCGACGCGACCGCCCGATTCCAGGACGCTGCCAACAGCATCTCGAACCGTGAAATCGCCGAATTGCGCGTCGGCGCCTACCCCAGCGCGATGAGCCACCTGCTCCCCGGGATTCTGTCCGTTCTCAAGCCCCGTGGCCGCGGCCCCCGCATCCGCCTCATCATCGTGGAGACAGACAAAGGGTTGCCCAAGGTCAAATCGGGTGACCTGGACCTGCTCATCGCCTACCGATACCTGCCCGAGGACCCACCGGCCAATTCTGGTGAGTGGACCACCACCTCCCTGAGGCACGAGCCGCTGGTCCTCGTCACGGGCACTCGGCCGGGCCGTCGCCCGTTGGAACTGGCGGAATGCCTTGAGATGGAATGGACCTCGGGCCACGTACACAGCCCCGATCGGCGTTTGTTGCATCGCTGGGCCGGAGAACTGGGGATCTCTCCCGACGTCACGCTGGAAACCGAGGACCTGCACAGCATGCTGGCCATGATCAGAGCCGGTTTGGCGGTGGGCCTGATCCCAGCCACTCTCATCAGCGGAGAGAGCGACCGGTCCGGAGTCGAACGGGTTGTCCTTCCGCCCGGAGTCACGCCCCTCCACCGCGAGGTCCTCGCCGTGAGCAGACCCGGCACCCGCCCCCCGATCATCAACGAGTTGGTCACGCTGCTGATCGAGGCTTTGGAGAGCGTCCGGTTGTAGGGGGTCGAGACTGGTGGAGCCCGGTGATCCGGTAGTCGGTGTTCCTGCGGCTGTGCTCCGGTGCTGGACATGGTTATTACCCCGCAGCCTTATCACTCGACTTCCGCAGTTCTGACTGACCGTCAGGCAGGTAGCTCACATGGATGACCTGTGGCCGTCGGCCCACGTCGGTGGCAGACAGCAAGGAAGCATCGGCGGTGCTTGCGTCGCCTGCTGTGAGGGACCCGCCGATGCTTCCG
>NZ_JAVFVX010000235.1:0-4041 GCF_033441795.1 Streptomyces sp. ADMS
AGCGCACTTGACTGGGGGTCAAGGGGTCGCAGGTTCAAATCCTGTCGTCCCGACTCGTGAGAGTCGTGGATCGAGGGGCTGTTTTCGGAGTGATCCGAGACAGCCCCTCGGTCTTTCTCTGCCTACGTCCGCTGCCGGGACGAGCGTGGTGTCCCGCAGCTCGGCACCGGAGTGGACGGGCCGGATCCTGCAGGGCCCAGACGCACGGTGTCGCCGCGGGCGGCATGTCCGCGATCCCGTTCATGAACTCGGAGAACCGGGTGGCGTGGACGATGGAGCAGGGGGCGCGCGCGGAAGAAGCCCATGACGGGCTGGTCCTCGAAGCAGGGCGGGTTGGCCACGTCGACCGTGACCCACGCGCCTTCCAGAACCCGGACAGGCGTATGTGGAGGGGGTGGGCGCGGAAAAGCGAGGGCGCGCACATCGAGCGGGCGGTCAGGCCCAACTCGGTGTGCGCGCCCCTGTGTTCGGCGCTACCGGTCCATCAGGCCTATCGGCCTATGACGATGCCCTTGGCCGCAGTCCCCGTGCGGTTGTCGTACACGACGTCGCCCGTGGACTTCTTCCAGATCCGGATGCGGAACGTGTCCGGCTTGTCCGTCGCAGTGACGCGGAAGGCGTAGCCGCCCACGCCGTTGACCGTGCCGGAACCCTGGTACACCGCCTTGGAGCCCGCCACCACCAGCCAGTCGTTGGACGTGGCGCGGAACCGAACGCCTGCCTTGGACTTCCCGCGCGCCGGGAAGTCGAAGGTCGCCTTGCCCGTCGGGACCGTGGCGCCCTTCCGGTAGGAGGCTCCGAAGGAGAAGGCCGCCTTGCCGGTCAGCGTCGGGTGGGCCGGGTAGGCGCCCGGCCGGGACGGGATCACGCCGGTGCCCGCAGCGCGGCCGGCCTCGGGGTTGTACACGACCAGCTCGGGGAGCTGGACGGTGGCCGAGGCACCGTCGTCGTCCGTCACCGTGATCGTCGGGCGGAGTATGCCCGCCGACAGGTAGGCGTGGCTCCCCTCACAGGTGCCGCCCGTGACCCTGCCGGACGTCGGAGTGGTGCCGTCCTTCCAGTCGATCCTGCAGGTGTGGGTGTCGGAGCGCCCCGGGTCGGTGAACTTCGCCGAGAGGCGGACCGGAGTGCGCTTGCCCGCCGGGACCGGGGTCTTCGGGCCCCGTGCCGAGGTGATCGACGGGGGCGCGTTGCTGACCGTCACCGTCAGTGTGTCCCTGCTGCGGCCTCCCGTCAGCGTGACCTCGTAGGTGCCGTCGTCCGTGCAGGTGAGGGACGCCGGGATCGTGGTCCTGCTGGAGAACGTGCAGGGGGTGTTCGCCGCCACGCTCCAACTCGGCGTGCCCGCCCCCGAGATCGAGCCCGTGAGCGGGATCGCGCTGCCCTCCTGGCCCGTTGTGTCGGCGCCCGCGCGGACGATGGTCACGGGTTCGATGCTCGACAGGGTCGGGACGACCTTCTTGATCAGACCGTCGGCGTCGAACTCCAGCTTGTCGATGGTCGTTTCACGGTGCGTGCCGTCGCCGCCGGGGATCGCGAAGCGGTGGTAGGCGATGTACCAGTCGTCGGTGTTCGGGACGCTGACCACCGAGTGGTGGCCGGGGCCCTTGATGCCCAGGGAGAGGTCCTTCTCCAGGATCACACCGTGCTTGGTCCAGGGTCCCGTGGGTGAGGAACCGGTCGCGTAGGCCACCTGGTAGTTCTCGTCCCGGGTGTCGTTCTCCGACCACATGAAGTAGTAGGTGCCCTGGCGCTTGACGACGAACGCGCCCTCGTTGTAGTTGCTCGGCGTGATGTTGGTGACCTTCGACGCGTCGAAGGAGATCATGTCGTCGTTGAGCGGGACGACGTAGGCGCGGCCGTTGCCCCAGTAGAGGTACGACGTGCCGTCGTCGTCGTTGAAGACCGCCGGGTCGATCATCTGGCCCGTGTAGTCACCGGCCTTCAGCAGTGGCTTGCCCAGGGCGTCCTTGAAGGGGCCCGTCGGGGAGTCCGACACCGCCACGCCGATGTTCGCGTCCGCGCAGAAGTAGAAGTAGTACTTGCCGTTTCTCTCCTCCATGGCCGGCGCCCAGGCGCGGCTGTCGGCCCAGCTGACGTCGGGGCCGAGGTCGAGGATGACGCCGTGGTCCTTCCAGTGGACCAGGTCCGTGGAGGAGTACGCCTTGAACTGCGTACCGCTCCAGCCCTCGAAGCCGTCGGTGGTCGGGTAGACGTAGAAGGTGTCGCCGAACCTGACGATGTTCGGGTCCGCGTTCAGGCCCGGCAGCACCGGGCTCTTCATCTCCACGGCGGACACCGTCCAGGTGCGCTTCTCGCCGTCCGAGCCGGTGACCTCGTACTTCACCGGCTCGGTGAAGTCGTGCAGGGTGCCGGAGGCGGGGCTGATGACCGCGCCGTTGGCCAGGGTGAACTCCGGTGCCAGGGCGGTGACATCACTGCCCGGGTTGAGCGGCAGGACGACCTTGCTGTCCTTGTCGTTGATGATCGCGTCGACCTTGAGCGCCGGGTGGGTCGCCGCGGCGATCCCGGTGGTGTTGCCGCCGAGTTCCAGGACCTCGGCGGGCGTCAGGGCCCGGTTGTAGATCCGGAAGTCGTCGACCTCGCCACCGAAGTACGGGTCCGGGGAGTACATGGACTTGCCGATGTAGCCGGAGTAGTCCTTCGCCGGGTCGTACAGGTCGGAGGGCTTGGTGGTGACACCGTTGACGCGGGCCGCCTCGGCACCGTCCACATAGAGGATCGCCGTCTCGGTCGCGCCGTCCAGGGTGACGGTGACGTGCTTCCACTCGCCCTGGGTGAGCTGGGAGCCGCCGATCATCTGCTTCTCACCGGACCAGGTGGCCTTGGTGATCGCGGAGAACAGCTTGCCGCCGCCGTTGGAGGGCGTGGCGAACAGGTACTTGTTGCTGTCGGGGCCGAGTCCGAACAGCCACTGGAAGTTGCCGCCGCCCTTCCACTTGACGTATGTGGAGACGGTGACGCTGTCCGTGTCCTTCAGGACCCCGTTGGGGATCTTCACATACGGCGAGCTGGAACTGCTGTTGCCGCCGGACATCTTGAACGAGCCGCCGTCGACGCCGGTCCCGAAGTCGGGCGTACGGACGTAGGTGCCGTGGTAGCCGTGGCCGCTGGAGTCACGGGCGATGCTGCCGCCGGTCTCGTCGAAGTCGTAGCGCAGGAGCAGGTCGGCCGGGACGTCCGGGCCCTCGGCGGAGACCGTGACCTCGGCGCTGACCTCGATTGCCGAGTCGCCCGCCAGGTCGCCCTTCACCGTGAAGGTGCCGGCCTGCGCGTACTGCGACTCGGCCACGTCCTCCCAGGTGACGGCGACGGGCCGCTTCACACCGTCCGCGGACTCGGCGATGACGGTGGCCGGCAGGACCGGGGCGTCACCGATACGCGTCTCGACCCTGACGTCCTCGGCGCTCGTGATGATCTGGTCCGGCTGGTAGGTCTTCAGGAGCCGGTCGTACTCGGCCTGGGTGACCGGAAGTACCGTTCCGTGGCGGGGCTTTGACGGCAGGTCGTAGTCGGTGGACGGGGTCCAGACGCCGGAGGCCAGATCCGTCGTCTCGAAGGGGATGTAGCCGCGCCCGCCGAACTCGTCGAGGAACGCGTACCACTTCTCCTCGGTGTTCGACTTGAACACCAACGGGCCCTCGGCGGCGTTCATCTCGCCCTTGCCGATGCCCTCGGTGACGGCGGTCCAGGACAGGTTGCGCAGCGTGTCGCTCTTCTCCTCGAAGATGAACTTGCTGTTGGGGCTGTCGGAGGAATTGTTCCGCTCGTCCTTGGAGAGGCGGAAGTACGTGCCGTCGTGCTGGATGACCGTGGAGTCGATGACCGAGTAGCCGCGGTCGACCCACACCTTGGGCTCGCTGAAGGTGCGGAAGTCACGGGTCGTCGCGTACATCATGCGGTTGTACGTGCTGCCGGAGTGGTCGGCGTTGTCGTACAGCTTCGAGGCCCAGAAGACGACGTAGGAGCCGAGCTGCTCGTCGTAGTAGGCCTCCGGCGCCCAGGTGTTGCCGGCCGAGT
>NZ_JAVFVX010000236.1:0-4015 GCF_033441795.1 Streptomyces sp. ADMS
GCTGGCCACCGCCGCCCAGGAGGGCGTCGGCGACGCACGCCAGTTGGAACAGCTCGTCGCCCGTGCCGTGGCGAACTGGGCCTTCCGTACCCACCGCCGCAGGCCCCTCATCATCCCCGTCATCATCGACGCCTGACCTGGCCGCCACCCCAACTCCCCCGCTCCCACACCGGGGCGGAGTATGCGTCACCACGGCGCCAACAGCCCCGAGCGTCCACGAACGTCAGAAAGGTGACCGGATGGGCCTGCGCTTCGAGGAGATCGACTGGCAACCGACGCCCATCGGCGAGATCAGTCTGCGCCGGCGCCGCCACCCGGTCTCGGGGGATGACGTGTACGAGGTGAAGGACGAGGACTGGCCCCGCCGCTTCCTGGCCACCCGTCGCCTCGCCGCCGGCCACAGTGGCCTGCGCAGGCACAGTCTGGTCATGGCCAGCCATCACCAGGAGCAGATCGTCGAGCAGCTCGAAGCCAAGCTCGGACGGAACGGCCGCGAAGACGTACGCCTCCGTCTGCTCGGCGAGATCGCCTTCGGCGCCTACCGCGTCGGCGCGAAGAACTGGACCGCCGGCCGCGGTAAAGGCGCCGGCAGCCGCGGCAGAGGCGGCCGAGCGATACTCACCGCCCGCGTGACCGAGGCATTCGCCGGCGTCCCCGACGCGATCACCCTGACCTCCGACCGACGCCGCCGACGTTCACACGCACGACGGCGCCGCAAAGGGCTCCCCGGGTCCAGGCACCCGAAGGGTGACGCGACGAGGGCTCCGGCGGAGGCGGTCCATCGGCGCGCCCGTCGCCGGGCCGCCGCGGGGGACCTGAACTGGTGCGCGTACTTCGCTCTCACCCGGCTCTTCAGCACCGCGGGGCCTCGTCTTCCGGATGTGGGGAGCCGAATTGCCGGGGCTGCGCACCGGACTGGCCCGTCCACGGCTGGGTCCGCCGACCGAACCAGTCGGTCAGGGCTGCGCCGCCCTGCAGTCCCAGGCTCAGGAACAGCAGGTGGGGTGTGGTCGCGGAGCGCAGGAGGTCGGCTGCCTCACCGGGCATGCCCGCCAGTTCGGCCACCGGCGGCACCATGCCGCCCACGTACAGCACCAGCACGGAGACCCCCTGTACTCGGATCCGCGCCGGGGACCACCGCGTGCGGGCCCTCTTCGGTGCCCAGCCACGGAGCATGGCGATGCCGAGAGGCAGCAGTACCACAGTGAACAGGCCGACCCAGCACCACAGGAAAACCACCACGTCCCGCTCCCTTCCGCGCTTCCTTCCGCGCGAAGTCTGCCCCCGCGCACGGTCCGGCGTCGCTGCCCGAATCCGGAAGACTTCGCGCGGCCGGACTGCGCGGATACCGCAGCCCGCCACCGGACCGACTCACCTGGTCCGTCGCGGACCGGGCCCGGCTTGACGGGCCCGGTCCAGTTCGGCGGCAAGAACAGGAACAGGACGGCGAAGAGAGAACACGACGAGCCCGTCGGGCCAGGCCGGAAGGCCGGCCGGCGTCGCCGCCGTTCACGAACTCGGCTACGTGACTCAGCAGTTCCCCCAGGCCGCGGCCAGGGCCTCGGGAATCTGTGGGACGTCGCGGCAGCCGTGCGGCCCACGGGGGGAGCCGTCACTGGCGAGGTAGCTCCAACTGTTCGCGGACGTACCGCGGAAGTACTTGGCGGCGCTGCCCTCGTCCTGCATGCCCACGAGTTGCTCGTATGTCGCACCGGAGGTGGACTCGAACCGGGTGGCTGCGTAGCGGACGCCGCCGCACTGACCGTAGAAGAACTGCCCCGGCACCGGCTGGATGTGGGCGAAGCGGGGAAAACTGCGCCGGTATGCCGCCGTCACCGCGGACTGGCCGCCTTGTTCCGGCCGCGGGAGCGACACTCGCGCCAGAGCGGCTCTCCGGCTGTCGCATGGTCCGCGGCGTCCGCGATGCCCTTCGTGCCCGGTCGTCACCGGGCACGAAGGGCTCGCGGTCAGCGGGCGGCGACGGCGGCGATGAGGCGCTGCTCGGCGTCCTCGCCCGCCGTCACCTTGGGCAGGCGCCACAGGAAGAACGCGCCGGCCAGCCACCACGCGCCGACGATCACCCACTCCGAGGGCCAGATGAGGGCCGCGGGCATGCCGGGCAGGTAGAGCACACCGAGCCCCAGGCTGAACACCAGCGCGGCGACACCGACGGCCGGTCCGGCCGGGGTGCGGAACGGGCGCTCCATGTTCGGCTCCCGGCGGCGCAGCACCAGGAAGGACAGCACCACGACGACGTAGGCGACGACGATGTTGATGCCGCCCGCGTCGACCAGCCAGACCAGCATCCCCCGCCCGAAGAACGGGGCCAGTACCGAGAGGGCGCCGATGAAGATCACGGCGTTGGCCGGGGTGCGGTACTTCGGGTGCATTTTGCCGAACCAGGCGGGGATCATACGGGACTCGGCCATGGCGTAGAGCAGTCGGCTGCCGCCGATGAGGAAGGCGTTCCAGCTCGTCAGGATGCCCGCGATACCACCGATGACCAGGAGGTTGCCCATGGCCTCGCTGTTCCACAGGGCGGCCATGGCGTCGGCGGCGGCGAGGTTGGACTCGGCGAGGGCGGAGGCGCTGAGACCGGAGCCCACGGTCAGCATGATCATCACGTACCACGCGGTGGCGCAGAGCACGGAGATCACCAGGAGCCTGCCCACCTGGCGGTACGGGAGCTTGATCTCGCCGGCCGACTGCGGAATCACGTCGAAGCCCACAAAGAGGAACGGCACGGCGACCAGCACCGTGAAGATCCCGTCCATGCCCCCGCTGACCATCGGCTCCATGTTGGCGGCGGAACCGCCCTTGAGGGCTCCGACGAGCAGCGCGGCGCCCGCGCAGAGCAGGAACAGCACCGCGATGGTCTGGAACACCGCCGCGGGACGTATGCCGATGTAGTTCACAACCGTGACGGCGATCGCCGCGATCACACCTACGGCGACCCAGCTCGCGTAGACGTCGTAGTCGGCGATCGTCCACATGTGGCCCACGAGCATGTCGGGGAAGAGGTTGACCATGCTGTGCGGCAGGGCGACGGCCTCGAACGCCGCGACCGACACATAGCCGAGGACCATGGCCCAGGAGGCCACGAAGGCGCCCCGGCCGCCGAGCGCCCGCAGCGCGTAGTGGTGCTCACCGCCTGCGTGCGGCATGGCCGAGACCAGCTCCGCGTAGGTGAGCCCGACGAGCGTGACGACCACGCCGCCGATGGTGATGGCCAGGGCCGCGCCCACCGGCCCGGCGTCACCGATGAAGTCGGAGGTGAGAACGATCCAGCCGAAACCGATCATGGCCCCGAAGGCCAGTGCCAGAACGTCTCCTCTGCCGAGCACTCTGAGGAATCCGCCGCTGTTGTCCGTCATTTGCCGATCCTGTCTCTCTGGGGGCTTCACGCGTCAGGGAGACAGCAGTGGACCGGATGTCAGGACATGAACACCACGATCAGGATGTACAAGTTTCATCGTATACATGTCCAGAACGATGGGATGCCTGGTCAGCCGCTTGGCGCTACCAGGTGCGCCGCACAACGGAAACCCCGGGGACCTTACTCCGCAACACGCGCGGCACTCGGCTGACCGGGCTTCACGACGTACCCGGTCCGGCAGTGTCGCGGGCCGGAAAACGGCCGCACACCGCACAAGCGGGTGCAGCCCGGCTGATGGCACGATTCCGCGCACCGGTGATCGCCGCAGTCCCCGGTCGGCGCAGCTTGCCACCCGGCTTGGGGATCATGCCGGCTTGGGGATCATACGAAGCGCCGGTCTCGGGGGCTTCCGGTGTGCGGGTCGCGCCGGCGGGTACGCCGTCCGCCGTCAGCGAGGCTGGTGGGACGGAAGGGCACCGGGGGTGACGCCCTCGGCCTTGGCTGCTTCGGCGAGGGCCTCGGCAGCGGCTTCGGCGGCCTGGGCCTTGTCGTTGGCGGCCTGGGCAACCATGTCGTCCGAAGGTTTCTCGCGGGTGGCCGGCGACTGGGGCAGCACCTCGGTGAAGGCGCGGGACACGC
>NZ_JAVFVX010000237.1:0-3985 GCF_033441795.1 Streptomyces sp. ADMS
GCGGCTCTCGCCTGGCTGCTCACCCGCCCCGGCGTCACCGGCCCGATCGTCGGCCGCACCGCGGAGCAGCTGGAGTCGGCGGTACGGGCGTCCGAGCTGGAGCTGAGCGACGAACTGCTGACCTCGCTCGACGACATCTTCCCGGGCCCGGGACCGTCGCCGGAGGCCTTCGCCTGGTGAGCGGGCGGCAGCCGTAACAGGTGGGCGGCGGTCGGAAGGCGACCTGCGCGAGGTCCCGGCCTACGTCACTTCCCGACCGCCGCCGCCACCGCCACGACCAAGAACATCAGCACGAGTACACCGGCCATCACCCGGTTCCGGATTTTCGGATTCACGCCGCCGAGCCTAACCGGCCGTTCCGCGGGGCTGCCCGGCGGACCTGCCGGAGACGTCGGGCGCCAGACGCTCCCCCACTCCCGAACACCCTCACGGGCGACCCGGTTCGCCCCCTTCTCCCCGCTCACCCGCTCACCCGCTCACCCGCTCACCCGCTCACCCGCGCTCATTCGGCGCCGGAGTCGTCCTCCGCCCCGGTCCGCCGGACAGGCGCGAGCGCCCAACGGGCGACCACCTCGTACCGTGGCTGCTCCCCCGGCACCCCCGACCTCGGCAGATTGCTGCGGACCAGCGCCAGGTCGTCCACCGTCCAGGTCCGGCTCGTGAACGCGTCCAGGGCCTCGACGTACGGCCCTGCCTCGAATGCCTCGCGGCTGCGCGCCACGGTGAGGTGGGGCTTGTAGTGCCGGTGCTCCCCCATCGCCACGCCGGCCTTCCGGCCAGCCGCCTCCGCCCGGTCGGCCAGCAGACGCAGTACGTTCACCTCACCGGCGGCGCCCGCCCACAGCGCCCGCCCGTGCCCGAACTGCCCGCCCCCGCGCACCGCCAGCGCGAACGCGTCCGTACGGTGAGCTGCCCGCTCCAGCCTCCGGGACAGTTCCGGTACGACGTCCTCGGCCACCTCGCCGTAGAAGGCGAGGGTGAAGTGCCAGCCGGGTACGCCGGTCCAGCGCAGCCCGTCCGCTCCCGGCAGGCTCCTCAACCCGGCCACCGCGGCGGCGAGTTGCTCGGACACGTCCTCGGGCGGCAGCACGGCGGCGAACAGTCTGACGGTGTTCGTGGCACTCATGGCGCTCACCGTACTCACGCCCCGGAAGTCGCCGGCTCCCGGCGCTCCTCCGGTTGCTGCCGCTCCTCTGCCTGTTCCTGTTGTTCCTGTTGTTCCTGTTGTTCCTGCCGCTTCACGAGGTGGACGCGCGGGTGACCGGAGTTCCAGGCGACCAGGGCGCGCAGGCCGCCGACGCGGGCCAGGACCAGGCCCACCGTCAGAGCGGCGATCGTCGCGACGACGCCGCCGAAGGCAAGGCCGACCCGGGGGCCGTACGCGTCCGTGATCCAGCCGACTATCGGCGCGCCCACCGGCGTACCGCCCATGAAGACCATCATGAACAGGGCCATCACCCGACCGCGCATGGCCGGGTCGGTGGCCATCTGGACCGCGGTGTTCGCCGTGACGTTGACCGTGAGGCCGGCGATCCCTATCGGCACCATCAGCAGCGCGAACAGCCACAGGGACGGCGCCACCGAGGCCACGATCTCCAGCGCGCCGAAGGCCACGGCCGCCGCGACGAGCACGCGCAGCCGCGCCGTGCCGCGCCGGGCGGCGAGCAGGGCGCCGGCCAGGGAACCGACCGCCATCAGGGTGTTGAAGAGGCTGTACGCACCGGCGCCCGCGTCGAAGACGTCGTCCGCGTACGCCGAGAGGACGACCGGGAAGTTGAAGCCGAAGGTGCCGATGAACCCGACGAGGACGATCGGCCAGATCAGCTCGGGCCGCCCGGCGACATAGTGCAGCCCCTCGCGCAGCTGCCCCTTGGCACGCGGCGCCCGCTCCACGGCGCGCAGTTCGCGGCCGCGCATGAGCAGCAGGGCGGCGATGGGCGCGACGAAGGACAGCCCGTTGAAGAGGAAGGCCCAGCCCGTGCCGACGCCGGTGATCATCAGACCGGCGACGGCGGGTCCGACGAGGCGTGCGGACTGGAAGTTCGCGGAGTTGAGACTGACGGCGTTCTGGAGCAGCTCGGGCCCGACCATCTCGGGTACGAGGGACTGCCGGGCCGGGTTGTCGACGACCGTGGCGAGACCGACGGCGAAGGCGGCGAGATAGACGTGCCAGACCTCGACATCACCGGAGAGCGTCAGAACGGCGAGCGCGAGGCCGGTGAAGGCCATCAGCGTCTGCGTGACGAGCAGCATGGGGCGCTTGGGCAGCCGGTCGACGAGGACACCGCCGTACAGGCCGAAGAGCAGCATCGGCAGGAACTGCAGCGCGGTCGTGATGCCCACGGCGGTCGAGGAACCGGTGAGGCTGAGGACCAGCCAGTCCTGGGCGATGCGCTGCATCCAGGTGCCGGTGTTGGAGACGACCTGGCCGAGGAAGAAGAGGCGGTAGTTGCGGACCTTCAGGGAACTGAACATCGCGGACTTGCCGGTGCGTGCGGTGGGAGCGGGCTGGGGGTCGTGGGCGGCTGGTGCGGGTGCGGAGTCTGCTCCGGTTCCCGAACTCAAAAGTATTCGCCTCCTTACTTGGTCCTGCTTACAGATGCGCGATCTTCTCCAGTACGGGGGCGGCGGCTCGCAGTTTCGCCCACTCGTCCTCGTCGAGGTCCTCGACCAGGCCGGCCAGCCAGGCGTTCCGCCTGCGACGGCTCTCTTCGAGCATCGCCTGGGCCTGCTCGGTCGGGGTGACGACCTTCTGGCGCCGGTCCTCGGGATGCGGCTCCAGCCTGACCAGCCCCTTGCCCTCCAGCAACGCGACGATACGGGTCATCGAGGGCGGCTGCACATGCTCCTTGCGGGCGAGCTCACCCGGCGTGGCCGAGCCACAGCGGGCAAGGGTGCCGAGCACCGACATCTCGGTGGGGCTCAGCGACTCGTCGACCCGCTGGTGCTTGAGTCGGCGTGACAGGCGCATCACGGCGGAGCGCAGTGAGTTCACGGCGGCAGCGTCGTCGCCATGGGTTAGGTCCGGCATGTTCTTTAGCTTAACTCATTACCCTGACTAAAGACCACCCGTCACACGCACAGATGCCCGTGACGGGGGCCACCGAATCCCCACATCACCCATACGAGTGAGTTGGACACAAAAAGCCCCCCGCCGCCCCACACCGGCCCGCAACCCTCGTCCCATGGGGACCAGTGTGCTCAGCCTGCGGATAGACGGGGAGCTGCTCGACCGGCTCCGGGACCATGCGGCGAAGAGGGGAATGAGCGTCCAGGACTACGTGGTCGGGACGCTCATCCGGGACGACTTCGACGAACGGTTCCAGACCGCCGTCGAGGAGACGGAGAAGTTCTACGGGGTCACGTGAGCGCCGCCCACGCGAGACCTCGGCGTCACTGTTGGCGTTTTGCCGAAAGGCCAGAGACCGACGAAAGTCGTTTCAAGTGTGAACATATGGCAGCGAAATGACCATCTCCGCGCGTAGAGCCTGGGCGCAAGGGGAGTGGGTGGGGGGCTGCCGGGCGGCCTCGTAAGCTGTGCGCATGGCGAAGTGGACACCGAAGCACGAGGCGCCGGAGCCCCTGGAGGGCCCCGTCGTCGCCACCATCATGGGCGGCACGATCCTGTGGTTCGTCCTCTTCCTGGCCCAGCTCCCCTTCTACGGCTGGTACGAGGACCGCGGCCACGAGTGGTGGGTGTGGACGTGCCTCGCGGGCACCGGGCTGGGCCTGATCGGCATCTGGTACGCGCGGAAGCGGGACGCGGCGATCAACAGGGCCCCGGCGGAGTAGGCGCGACGTCCGGCCCCCTCAGACACCGGCAGACCCCGCCCCTCCAGTACCGGCCGGCCCCCTCAGACACCGGCAGACCCCCCTCAGACACCGACCACATCCCCAAAGCACGGGCCGCTCCCCTCACCCAGCGACCACAGACTCTGCTGCGCAATTCGCTGGACCCGCAGGAACAGCCGCCCGGAGCACCGAG
>NZ_JAVFVX010000238.1:0-3967 GCF_033441795.1 Streptomyces sp. ADMS
GCCCGCTTGACGACCGTCGGTGTTGGCCTGGAGGCGAGATTCGGGATTCGGGACGGCTTGGGGGTAGGCGGATGGCGACTTCACCGGCGGCGAGCCAGCCCCTCGCACCAGTCTCGGACTGGTGGCAGCCGGAGATCCTCAGCTGGGTCCTGACCGGCCGCAGCGCCCGCTCTCCGCGGATGTCGGTGAAGGGCACATGCCGAGGGTCGTCAGCCGGTGGAGACCTCCGCCCCGCCCACGTCCTTGATCAGCTGCGCGGTCCGCTGAACGGGGACGTGCGGGAAGACCAGCAGGTAGACGGCGAGCGCATGCAGGTTCGGTCCGTAGGAGGACGGGGATCCGGCGACCGGCTCAGGCATCGGCTCGGCGGTGACCGGCCAAGTCGCCGCTCCACCTCCGGCGGCTCCTCGTTCGGCCGCTGGAGCAACTCGATCGACGGGAGGAGATCCTCACGCGACGCAGACTCCAGCCCCGACAGCACGACCGCGGATCGGATCCTGTCGCGCCCACACCGCACCTGTCGCATCGGCAGAAGCAGCACACGCGACCGGCCTCCTCATGCTTCCTCGCAGTCGCGGATCGGCCTCCCACCTCTTCGGCTTCATGCCTCCTCCACGAAGACCGCCTCGTCCTCCTTCACCTTCGCCGCCGCGGCCGCTCCGGCAACCTCTTCCTCCCTCATCGGGGTCAGTTGCGCGCCCGATGGCAGAAGGATCTCCGCTTCGTCGATCTTGCTGGAGAACGGAGCGATGTCCCGGCCGTACTTGCCGACCAGCTTGGCGACGATCAGAAGACCCCTGCCCGCGCCGCCCTTGCGGAATTCGTCGGCGGTCGCCTTGTCGCGGCTGAAGCTGAGGAAGTGTCGAAGCCGCTTGCCCTTCGCCCACGACCGCTTCGCCCACCGCAGTCCCATGCTCGTGCTCGCCTTCTCACCCCGGTATGCCAGGACGGGCGACTCCTTGCCGACCTTCGGCAACTGCTGAAGGGCGTCGTAGGCCATGTCCGCCTGCCAGGCGATCTCCGCGTACAGGCGCCGCCCCAACGACGGAAGCTCGCTCCGGTACTTCATCCACTCCGCTGCGGCCTTCATCCTCCTCCCGAAACGCGCTCTGTTCGCGCGCACGAACTGATCCGACACGAGCCTCTTCGGCATCTTCGTTTCGTAGGCGCCCGTACCATATCCCTCCTTCACTATCTCGTTGACCTTGCGCCAGAACAAAAGATGTCCCAGTAGACGCTTTCCCGGATTCCAGGAATGACGATACTTCATGGTGTCGTTCATCAACGGGAAGAGCGGTCCGGACCACGCAGTCAACGCCTGTCGATTACCCTTGGAGAGAAGCCGCTTGAAATCTTCGACACTGAGCTTGTTCTCATCTCGATACGCGTCAAGGACTTCTTTGCGCCTTTCGAGCCTTCCTTTCTTGGCAGCCAACCGATACGCCTTAAGCCCCTGATCACTCGTCCTTTCCATGTGGGGAGGCAGCGAGGCCATGAACTCGTTGTACATCGTATTGAAATTCTCGAGGTCCGGGTCGTTGATATACTCGTCGAGAGCTTCATGCGCCGACTTGAACGAGCTGGATTCATGCTCGACAATCCCGCCGGAATTGATCGCGTCCTCGTACAGGCGGTCGTGGGGCAGCCCGGATTCGCCGGCAATCGCACGCACCTCGCCGATCTCCGGCTTTCCGGGGAGGTTCTGGTACGCGTCGACGAAGGTGTAGCGGGAACTTGACGGGTCCCGGCCGTCGATCCGGACGCGGGCGATCCCGGCACCACGCTGAATCTCGAACAGCGTGTGGTCCCCGCCGGGCAGCATCCAGGCCATCAGCGCACCCAGGAACGTCTCCTGCTGCTGCGGGGTGAGGCCGATGATCTTCGCAGCCTGGAGCATCCTGGCCGTGGTCGCCGAGATGCCCGTCTGCACCGGGATCCCGAGGGAGCCGACCCGCCGCGACCAGCGGTTCGAGATCCGCCGGTACGCGACCGATCCCTCCCGCCAGGGCAGGGGCTGATTGTCCCTGAGTTGCTCGCCCTCATCCAGTTCCTGCTTCTTCCGCAGGTGCTGTTCGACGAAGCCTCGCTCCAGGCCGCCGAGGGGCGTGCCCGCCTCGGCATAGAACTCCGGCGTCCTGGGCCGCACGTCGTTCGCGCCGATCCTGCGGCGCCGACGCACGCTCGCCGCCAAAGTGAACGACTGGAACCACGGCGACGCGGACAGCGCCGTGACGTTGCCCGTCGCGAACGGGTCCTTGGCGAACATCTTCATCACCGAGGACGCGGCACGCCGACGGTAGCTCCTCAACCACCGGCCGACGCGCCGCAGCTCTTCCCGCTGCTCCACCGTCGCGGTCGGCGTCGTGGCGAATGCCCGCTCCGCCGCACCCGAGATGATCTGATTCTGGAGAGTGTCGACGGATCCGGCGGTATCCGGTAGGCGATTGCCGTTGTAGTAGGCGGCGTTGAAGAAGGCCGTCATCAGTTCGCGGACGTTGCCCTCTTTGAGCAGTTGCTCGTATTCGACGTCCGTCCCGACCTGCCCGGCAGACGTCGCGTCGTCGCGGAAGAACACTCTCTTCGCGCGCTCCTCGGCCTTCTCCCGCACATCAACGTTCGGATCTTCCTTCTCCAACTCCTTCCCTATGATGATACTGAGCGTGTCCTTCAACTTTTCGACAGCGATCCTGGCGAGCTTTTTGGTATCCGCGTCCACGAAGTAGTGGGCACCGACGCTGGCTTCGAACTCCCGGACGTACTCATCCACCTTGGTCTTGTTCTTTTCCCTACGGAACTCCCGGAAGCCCAGGGGTGCCCGGTACGGCTCCTCGAGCCGCTGTACCGACGGCGCGGCCTGCACGGCCGCCCCCGGCACCACCGTGACCGCACCCTGCTGGACGGTGTGCGTCAGCTCATGTGCCAAGAGCGCATCGCCGGCGGTCGTCCCCGGCCGGAACTCGGCACGCCGAACGAACACATCCGAGCCCACCGTGAACGCCCGCGCTCCCAAGGACTCGTTCAACCGATCCGACTCGCTGCCCACATGCACGCGCACGCCGCTGAAATCCGCGCCCGACGCACCTTCCATCCGCCGCCGGATCCCCTCCGGCACCGGACGCCCGCCCCCACGCAACCGGTCCACCGCACCCGTCACCGCCGGATCCGCCGCACCGCCGCTCACGGCCGGCACACCCCTGGCGGACACCGGCGCCCGGCGCAACGACGTGCCTGTGACCCGTTCCGCGATCCGATCGGCCTCCCGTTCCAGCGGATGGTCGACCGGACCCACGTCGAGTGCCGTCTGGATCATGCGCTGAACGTGGCGGTTGCCGAACCGGCGATGCAGGTCCGCCACAGGCTTCTGAGGGCCACCAGGCCCGCGGCCACGGACTGCGGAACCCGCACTTCCCTCCGGCTGCTCCGGTCCGCGGGTGGCATCGTGCCGCGGAGCCGACGAGAACGGCATACGTCTCCTCCTGACCTGACAGTCGACTCGCCGCCGTCGGCCCGCCCTTCACGTTCTCCCGACCACAACACGCCGCAGGATTGCAGGATCAGACGGAGCGACACGGTCACTGGTACACGGCGGGTGTCTCAACGGTGTCTGCTAGGACGTCTTCGGCGGCGCCGCAGCGGACGCCGAAGACACAGCCGGGCCGAGGTCCGGTCGCATCGCGGTCGGCTCGAGGGTGGCGCCGCGCCGGCCGGAGGCCACCGGTGGCTGTGCCACAGCCGGTCCGATACCCACGGCGGCGGGCGCCCGGCTCAGGCCGACCGGAATGCCGACCGACGTCATCGCCGTACCCCTCGCGAGGTACGAGCAGCCCGTTCAGTCACCGGTCAGGCGCTCCCCCAGCCCGACCGCCAGGCCGAAGCCGGCGACATCGCGATCACCAAACTCCTTCGGCACGTCCTGGCGGGCAGCGGAGCCTGCTGCGTGGTCAGTTCGCCCCGCAGGTACCTCTCG
>NZ_JAVFVX010000239.1:0-1405 GCF_033441795.1 Streptomyces sp. ADMS
GTGGGCGTCGAGCAGGCCGTGCAGCGAGACGAGGTGGGCGTGCAGGGCGTCCAGCTCGGCGCGGGTGGTGACGAGCGGACCGCCTGGCACGTTGAGCGCGCGGTGGAAGTCGAGTGCGGCGGTGGCGAAGGGCACGAAGTCCTGCGTGGTCGGGCTGGCGGTGCGGGACATGGGGGTGCTCTTTCGGAAGGGAGGAGGGCCGGCATCAGGCGGCGAGGGCGAGCGGTATGGCGGCGGCGGTGAACGCTTCGGCCTGCTGCCAGGTGAGCGGCCGGAGGTCGAGCTGGGCGCCGACCGCCGCGGTCTCCACGACCGCGCAGGCGGAACGAAGCTCCTCCTCCGTGTCGGCCGAGACGGTCAGCAGGCCGGTCAGGGCGACATCCGCGTGGCCCGCGATGAGCTGGCGCTCACGGGACTTGATGTCCTGGTACTCGATCGAGTCCGCTTCGGAGTCGACCTGGCCGCGCCGCGCCCGCTCAGCGGCGTCCGCGATCACAGTGGCCTTCTTGCGCTGGACATCGCGCAGTGCGGCGTCCAGCCCCTTCGGCTCGTACGACAGCGACAGGGTCCGCCGCACCCCGGCGGTGAACAGAAGCTGGTGCAGGAAGCCCGCCGACGTCTCGGTGCGGGGCCAGTTCTCCACCCAGTACGTGGAGTGGACGGCGGAGTCGGTCGCGATGTGGTCCGACTTCTCGACGACCACGACCGGGCCGGCAGCGGCGGGGTCGGCCTCGGGACGCCCGGAGGAGGACCAACGGTCCAGTGCGGCAAGGGCCTTGGGGTCGTACGCCGTTCGCACGACGGCCGCGATCTCGTGGGCGCTGAGCCAGCCGGTGGGGTTGAGCCCGGCGGTGCGCGCGGCCTGGTCGAAGGTCGAGGTCAGCTGCGCCAGGACGCTGAAGGACCCGGTCAGACCGCCTCCGGCCTGGTTGATCAGTCGTCGCGCGGCCTTGGCGTCCAGCGAGATGGCGACGTACGCCTCGTGCGGAGCCGCAGCCGGGCCCGCGCTCTGGATCAGCTCGCTGTAGATCGCGCCGGCCACCGGGGCGTCGGGCCGGCCGTGCTCCTCCCAGTACCGGCGAAGGGCGTCGCCGGAGTCCGGCACGGTGCGTTCGATCACCTGGATGCGGGCGACCTGGCCGGTGCGGGCGAGCGCGGCGAGCGTGCGTCCCCAGCCGTTGACGTTGGCGTTCTGGGTGCCGGGGTCGAGCAGCGCGTAGGCGTGGGAGGACACCTTGACGACGGCGGTCAGCGTGCCGGTGTGGGGGTTGTGGACCGCGCCGTATCGGCGGTCGGGGGCGGTGACCACGCGCAGGCTGGCGGCGGTACCGGGCAGGTGGAGGAGTCCTTCGCGGACCGGGCGGCGGGAGGGCCGGACGAGCCAGATCAACTGGCCCCGCATCCG
>NZ_JAVFVX010000239.1:1505-3951 GCF_033441795.1 Streptomyces sp. ADMS
GGGGTAGACCCAGCTCGTCGGAGTCGGGGACCCGGTCGCCGACGGACCGGTGGAGGGCGGCGGCGGTGCGGCGGGACCGCTGGGCGACACGGCACCTGCGCGGGTCAGGCTGCTGCCCGGAGCCGACGCGCCAGCGGGCTGGGCGGGGGAGGGAGCGCCCCCTTCGGAGTCTCCTGCTTCGGTGTCGGCAGGCCGTGTGATCAGCGCGGGGATGCCGGGGCGCTGGATCAGGGCGCGGCCCTTGTCGCCGGAGGCGTTCGGGTCCTCGCCGTACCGGAAGGTGGTCCGCGGCTTCGGGGGTCCGGCGTCGATGCCCTCCTTGCTCAGGTTGCCGCCGGTGGGGTTGATGCCGGAGGCGACACCGTCGCTGCCCGCGCCGGGGACCTTGCTCGGCCCCTGCGGAGCAGGAGTGCCGGTGCCGGCCTGCATCGCGAGGCTGCCCGCGGTCTTCGCGGCTCCTGCGGCGACCGTCATGCCGGCGACGCCGGTGCGGTGCAGGTCGTCGTGGCCTCCGCCGTCACTCGCCCAGTGGACGAACTTGTAGGTGGCGTACGGGCAGAGCAGGACCAGGACCATGACGACGATGCCGGCCATCGCGTCGGACAGGGCGGCCATTCCGTCCTGGGGATCGGACTTGCCCATCGCCGAGACGCCGATCAGGAAGACCACGGTCATCAGCAGTTTCGACACGACGAGGGTGGCGGTGGCCTCGATCCAGCCCCGCCGCCAGCGCTTGGCGACCTCCCAGCCGCCGCCGGATCCGGCGAAGACCGCGAGGGCGACCATGATCAGGACTCCGACCTTGCGGGCGACCATCACGCCCCAGTACATGAACGCGCCGATCGCGCAGCCGAGGGCGACCAGGGCTGGGACGCCCCAGCCGAGGCCGTACATCGCCCCCAACTGGTTGACCTTGATGACACGGCGGATCGCGTCGTCCACCGAGCTGTTGGCTGCCTGGAACAGGCCGTCGGACAGAGCGTCGACCACCGTGATGGCCACGGAGGTGAAGGCGACGGCGCAGAAGGAGAAGAGGACGCCGGTCATCGTGCCGATCGCCGCCTGGGCGAGGGCGCGTTCGTCCCGTCGCCAGGCCGCGAACATCAACTGGATGCAGAACGTGCCGACGGTCAAGGCGAGGCCGATGGGCAACAGCAGCTCGTAGTTGTCCCGGAACCAACCGGCGTTGAGATCGATGGCAGTGGTTTCGTTGACGGCCTTGGCGGCGAGGTCGGCCGCGCTGGCGGCCAGCTCACCCGCTGACTTCGCGATCCACGCCCCGATGCCGTCGGTGACGGTCCCGGCGGGGTTGGTGGCGAAGTCGACGGCGCCGCAGACCTTGTCCATCAGCGGAAGGTCGCAGACTCCCATGGCGGTACCTCCTTTCTGGGGTGGGGGTCAGGGCGCGACGGCCGGCAGGACACCGGCCAGGGCACAGGGCTGGGAGGGGCGGCACTGGATTGCGAGGGTGGTGACGCGGTTCTCGGCGCCGCCGTGTGGTGAGCCTTTCCAGGCGATGGACTGTTTGCCGGAGACCGTCACGGCGTAGACGTACGCGGCGGTGATCGCCCCGGGGTCCGCCTGCAGGGCCTGGGTGAACGAGTCAGGGAAGTGCGCCTCGTTCACGGTGGCGGTGGCGAACTGGCCGTTGGCGGCCATCTCCTTCCACAGCACGCGCGAGGGGACGAGCGCGTCGACCGAGGCGGTGTCGGCGTACTTCCTCTCGCTGGTCAGCCACCCGTGCAGGGCAGCCAGCAGCTCATGCTGGGAGTACGCGCGAGTGTCGTAGGACCACAGCGCTGCGGCTGCCGCCTTCCCGAACTTGATCGGATCGTGCGTGGACGGGGGCACGGGCAGGGCGCTGCGGCTCCCGTGCGGTGGTGACGAGGCGGAAGCAGAAGAGGTCGGGGAGGAGGGGAAAGCCGAACTCGCCTGCGGTGCGGGAGCCTTGGAGGAGGTCCTGCCGTCGCGGGTGAGGTAGGCGGCCAGGCCGGCGAGGGCGACGAGCACCACCAGGACAGCGGTGCCGAGCAGCGCCCGGCGGTGCACGCGAGATGCGCCGCCGGGGTTCGTGGAACGGGGAGACATCAGTGGACCTGCGTCCCAAGCGTGCTGAAGAACGCCACCACACCGTTCGCGGCACCCAGCAGGAGGGCCGCGCCAGCGCTGACCAGCACGCCCTTCTTGCCGCTGGCCTCGGCCTGGTGACCGCCGGAGTGATGGCCCCAGGCCCACACGCCCGCGCTGACGGCAAGCGCGCCGACCACGGCGATGATCCCGAAGAGGTTGATCGAGCCCATCACCTGCTTGAGGACCGCCAGGCCGGGGAGGCCACCATCGTTCGGTTTGATCCCGGGGTCGTAGGCGAGCTGGATGACCTTGTCGGCGAGATACATTAAGAACTCCAGTTCGATTTAATGCACGCCAAAGCCCAAAGGGGCGAAGC
>NZ_JAVFVX010000023.1:0-16480 GCF_033441795.1 Streptomyces sp. ADMS
CAGTTCCGCCCCTGCCCCGCACCCGACGGACCCGCCATCAGGGTCCGCGCCGACAACAACGGATCGGACGCGCCGGCGAAAGTCCCCGACGTGGTCCGGGGAGCGGGAGCGGGTGCTGTGGACGAGGGAGCGGAGGGGACGGGGGACGGGGACGGCGAGAACAGGGAGGGCTCGTCCGAGTCGGCCGGGCCGGACGCCGTCGGCTGCGGTTCGGCCGTCTCCGTCGCTGGGCGCGTGTCCGGGTCGGCGGGGTCCGTGGGGCCGACCGGGGTAGTCGGGATGGCCGGGACAGCCCGGGTCGGTTGCCGGCCGTCGCCCGGCCAACGGGCGGGCGTCGAGGCCAGGGAGCCGCGGATGGACCCTCCCTCACCGATGCCCGCCGCGCGGCGCGCGGCGTCCAGCGTGCCCGCCATGCCGGACAGCCCGCGCCACGCGTCCTCCTGGGCCCGGGCCTGGGTCTGCCGTTCCTGACGGGTGTCCCGCAGCGTCTGCTCTATCTCGCTCAGCCGGATCAGGTCGTCGTCGCGGAACCGCGTCCGGCGCGCCACCACCCTGGCCCTGCGCTGCTCCTCGCTGTGCGCCTCGGCGACGGCACGGTCGGTCTCCAGCCGGACCTGCTCCCGGCCCACCCGTGCGGTGTCCACCGCCGTACGAGCCGTGGGGAGCGCGGCCTGCGCGTCGCTCAGGGCCGCCGCGCGGCCCTCGTGCCGCCGCTGGAGGTCGAGCCACTGCCGGTGGGCGGTCGCGGCACGCTCCTGAGCCTCCCCCGGGCCCGACTGGGGACCGCTCTCCGTGGCCACCTGCTCGACGCTCTGCGCGTCGGCCTGCGCCTGCGTCCACACCAGCCGCGCCTGCCGCACCTGCTCCGCGGTCGGCAGCGCCTCCGCGTCCCGGACGGCCTGCTCGGCACGGGCCAGCTCCGCTTCGGCCTCCCGCACCGCGATGCCGGCCGTCTCCCGGGCGAGCCCGGCCTCCCGTACGACGGACTCATGGGCCGTCACCGCCGCCGTGTACTCGGCGGTGGCGTCCACCACCGCCTGCTCCGACCGGCGCAGGGCCCGCTCGGCCTCGCCCCGGTCCGTCAGGAGCTCCTGCTCGTCCATGACGGCCTGCCGCTCGGCCGCCACCGCCACCGTGTACGCGTCGGCCGTGGCACGCAGCGCCCGCGACGCGTCGGCGGTGGCCTCGGTGACGTCGGCCCCGGTGACGTCTGTCAGCGTGCCGTCGGCGGCGGACGGCCAGTGGCGCAGCCCGTCGTCGGTGCGCACCACCAGTTCGACCGGCTTCCCGGACAGGGTGGCGGTACGGGAGGCCGTGAAGAGGGCGCGGGCCAGCCGGGTCCCGCCGGGGTCGGCGCCGAGCGCCAGCCACAGCTGTGCCGAGGAGTCCTGTCCGTCGATGCCGTCCGCGAGCACCCGCGGAAGGTCGGTGACCGGGTGGCGCGTCCAGTCCCGCAGATCCTCCGCGTCCTGGTCGGCGAGCATCGCGGGCAGGTCGTAGACCCCGGCGTCGGGACGCGGTGGCGTGACGCCGAATCCGAGCACGTCCCGTTCCGCCAGTCGCACGGCCGCGGTCCCGGTGACGTACCGCGTGCCCTCCGGCCCCACCACCGTGACCACCGCGTCGACCAGCGTCTCGTAGCTGCGGGAGCCGCGCCGGTCCGCGGGCTGCGAGGCATGGCCGGTCCGCATACGGTCGTACCGGGTACCGGCCACACCGGTGTTGGAGGACACGGTGTGCGGCTGCTGGGCCGCCAGGGGGACGTTCACGCCCAGCAGTTGCAGATTGCCGGTCTCGAGGCTGTACGTGCCCTGCTGGGCCAGCGAGAAGGAACTGCCCGCCGAGGAGGAGGACAAGGCCGTACGGAAGTGCGTCCGGACCCGGTCCACGGCGACGTCACCGGTGTCCGTGACGGGCCGCGGGTTGTGCAACGACACCGACAGAGCGGGCGCCACTCCGGGGGTGTCCAGCGGCCAGCTGCCGGGCATCCGCGGCGTCAGGCCCGCCGCGGCGCGGGGCAGGTCCACGCTGATGTCACCGGCCTGGATCAGCTCACCGAGACGGGTGGCGGCCGCCTCCCCGGAGGCGTCAGCGGGCAGCCCCCAGGAGGAGGTCAGGTCCGGTGCGACGGTGTGCAGGGCCCGGGTCAGCTGGGGAAAGGCGTTGAAGTCCTGGACGGGGGTCGCCCAGGTCGGCACCAGCCGGGAGTTCGTCGGGAACGGCGGCGTGCCCTGGGCGCGCGCCTGCTGCGGTGACATCGCCAGTGGGTCCTGGGTGAGCAGCGCGGGTGGGCGAGGACCGTCGTGCTGCCGTGGCGCTACGGCCTCGGAACCGGCGAACCGCAGCGTCGCGGCGGCCGGCACCGTGACCGAGTTGGCCGGCCGGCCGCGCAGCAGGCGGCGGGCCCCGGCGATCAGCCGGTCCGCGACATCCCCGTTCAGGCCGGAGAAGGACAGCAGCCCGGCCTGGATGAGCCCGCCCGGGATGTTCGCGGGCCATTCGGCGATCAGCTGGGAGCGGACCGAGGCGGTGAAGGCGTAGTCGATGTCGTCGAAGTCGGCGGCGCTGTCGGTACGCGTCCACAGGCGGTCCTCAGCGGTGATGCCGGACTGCCTCGTGCGGGAGCGGACGTTGGTCAGCGCGACGGACGGGCCTTCGCGGTCCGTGCTGCCGGTGACGCCGGGACGCGGATACCGGGAGATCGGGTTGACCGCGCTCTGGTGCGTCCACGTGGTGGCGGCGGTGTTCGAGCTCGCCTGCGGGGTGTGCGACTGGACCTGCTCCAGACCGCTGCCCTTGCCCGCCGGGCGGCCACGTACGCCGCGCAGCGCCGGGGTCTGCATCAGGGGTTCCGCGCGGAGGGTCACCTCGACCAGTCGTGCACCGCCGTAGGCGACGTGCAGGAACTCGAACCGGGTGCCGTTCTCACCAAGGCCGGGCAGCGCGCGCAGCGCCGAGGGTTCGCTGTGGCGGGTGATCGCGGGTACCACACCGGAGAGATGGGAGGAGTGTCCCGGCCGGGTGGCGCCCGGCGCCTCGTTCTCGACCTGTTCGGTCAGCTCCTGACGGAGCCGGTCCCGGCGCTCGACGCGGCGGGTCGTGCTGTCCAGCTGGGTGATCGACAGGACGCTCGCGACGCCGAGTTGGCGGGTGCGGGCGAACCCGTCGGGAAGCGGGACGCTCAGCTCCGGCAGCGTCAGCGACAACACCTCCGCCAGGACCGGGAACCACCGCGCGTAACGGGCCAGCGCCGCCTCCGGCGCCAGGAACGTCACCGCGCGCGGCAGATCGATCGCCACCGTCACGGGGGCGTAGCCGCCCAGCCCGACGGTGTTCCCGGCCACATTGCGCAGGCCCCACTTGACCGTTATCAGCAGCGTGGCGTCCGTGCCGATCAGATGGTGGATTCCGTCCTGGACGGGGACGCGAGTGATCTTCGTGACGCTGCTCAGCGCACGGGTGTCGTCGGTGCGTCGGGAGTAGGTGTACCGGCCGCTCGGGTTGAACTGATGCACCAGGTCGGCAGAATCCGCCGGGGCCGTCTGCAGACCGGTGATCGCGAAGTTCCCCTGCCGGACCAGACCGACACCCCGCTGCTGACCGGCCGAGCCCGCCGACCCCACGTCCTGCTCGGAGTACATGTCTTCGGAGCCCAGGTGCCGGGGGTGGTGCAGATAGCCCTCGATCTCCACCGTCATGACCTGGTCCGCCGCCATGCCCGGCAGCGTCAGGCCCTCCACCACATGACGGCTCCCAAGGATCTGTGGCGCCCGGGAGAGAAGCTGAGCCGGCCGGATCCCGGCGTGCCGGGTCTCGGCCGCGAGCGTGCCCGGGTCGTTCTTCGCCGCGCCGGCCACGGCCACCGACGTCCACTTGTAGGACGCCGTCGCCCAGGTGTAGGGCAGGAGTGCCGCCCGTGCCAGGGGGGAGCCCACCAGGTTCGCCATGGTGGCGGCGCGGTTCAGGGCGCCGCCAAAACGGGCGGGGACGACACTCTTCGCCGCGGCGGCGGTCCGCTGCGCGGCACCGGTGATCAGGCCCGCGGCGCCGGTGGCCGCGCCGGAGAGACCGGCGGCGGTACGACGCACGGCCCGGGTCAGCGCACCGGGCTCCGGACGGCCGGGGTAGGTTCCCGCGACGATCTGGCCCAGGGCCTCCATAATTGCGGCGGTGCCGCGGAAGGTGTCCACGATCGCGAGGTCCGGCAGCCTGGTGATGTCGGGGAGCGGGCGGCCGTTCGCGTCCACCATGCCGAGGCGCGCGTGGTCGTCCATGGGCCCGCCGTCGGTGACCACCTGACGGATCACGTGCCCGCCGGGCCGCGGCCCGGCGGGCGCGAGGCTCCCGCTCGGGGGGCGGGTGCGGTAGTGCGGAACCAGCAGGGAGATGCTGCCGGGCACGGTGTGCGGCGCGGTGGACAGGTCGCGCAGCGGTACGGCCGTGTTCGCGCCGTCCTCGGCGTCCGTGTTGCCCCCCATGTCTTCCTCTGTGTCGTCCTCCGTGCCGAGGTCGGCGAAGCGGACGAGGGGCTGGTCGTCAGTGTCCTCGTACAGGTCCAGGGCGAGCCTGGCCGGCACCTGGAAGACCTCGCTGCCGTTCTTCGTCGACATGGCGAACTGTTCGAACCCGACCACACCGCCGACGGACACGGTGTCGGAGATCTGCCCGGAACCGGTGTAGTCGGGGCCTGTGCTCAGCGTTCCGGCGCCGTCCGCGAGCGGGACGTTGAACCCGCCGCCGGCCCCGAACGCACCGCCCAGCGCGGTACCGCGCTGCCGCCCGCCACCGGACTCGGCCGAGCTGAATCCGAGCTGATGGACGTCAGGCAGCCTCCGGGAGTGCTCGGCGGGCCGCGTGGTGTCACGCAGGGCGGACAACCGCAGCTGCACCCGGCGGGTGCCACTGACGGCGTTCGGCCGCTCGAACCAGACGGGGCGCCCGCCGTCCACCGCCTCCGGCATCGAGGTGGCCAGGCCGAACCGGGTGCGCAGCTTTCCCAGCTGCCGCAGATTGGCCAACTGCGCCCGGCGGAGCGGCTCGTCCAGCCGGATCGGGAAGGACGACTCCTGGTGCTCGGCCGGCGGCAGGAACCCTTCCTGCCGGAACCACGCCTTCGCCCGTTCGAGGAGCACATCGGCCCCCTCGACCTTCAAGGGCGTTTCGGAGTACCCGATGCTCTCCAGGTTCTCCAGATGCTCGGGCAGCTCCCGCACCTCGTCCGGACGGGGCCGGTGCCCCTCCTGTGTGCTCCGCTGGGCCATCTGCAGCCGCAGGCCGTCCTCCCACGGCCCGAACGTCCCGCTGATCTCACCGCCCCCGGCACGGTGCAGCGTCACGTCGTACGTGACCCGGCCGGGGGTGAGCAGAGTGCTGCTCGTCGTGGTGATGCCGTGCATCAGCATCGCGCCGCCCGAGGCGCTCAGCCCCTCGTTCACCTGCCAGTTCACACCCAGTTTGCCCAGGAGGTTGCCACCGAACGACGCCGTCGCGTTCGGGTGCGCCGGGGCGTGGTCGGTGGTGAACGCCGGCCCGCCGGTGCCCTCGGCCCCGAGTCCGCTGGTGAACTTCGCCGACTGCTCCGTGTTCGTGCCATGGGCGAGCCACGTGTCCAGCAGGAACTTGCCGTCGGGGCTCTTCGCCGTCGGCTGCCCCGGCTCTATGCGCGCCCTGAGCTCGAGCACGCCGATCGCGTTGCCGTCCGCGTCCATCAGCGTCGGCGAGTACACCCCGCCGCTGGTCTGGAGGTGCGGGGTGCCCCTCAGCATCTCCTCGGCCAGGAAGATCTCCAACTCCCGCGCCGAGCCCTCGTCCAGCTCGGCCAGCGAGCCGAAACCCGGGTCCGCGACGAGTTCGGTGAGCAGCCGGCGCGGCTGTCCCACGCTCTCCACGCCCCACAGCGGAATGCCATCCGGATCCGCGGGCTCGGGCAGGTCCGCCGGGTCGGTGCCGTCGTCGAAGGCGCGGTGTTCGGGGACCCACAACGTGACCGGACCGTGCGACCGCTCCGGCGACCAGTTGCCGGTGTGCTCGCGGGGGGTGTCCACCTGGACCTGCCACAGCCCGTCGAAGTCCATCGGATACGCCCGGTCCTGGGCCCGCTGCTTGCTCGTGATCACGAGCGACTCACCGACGGTGACGGACTGGACCAGCTGGTTGTGCGTCGTGGACACCGCGACCGTGACGTCTCCCCAGCGCACCGCCCCCGCACCGTTGGCCAGGCGGATCAAGGTCCACGGGAGGGAGCTGTTGCGGACATTCCCCCAGCCCTCGGTGGCGGAGGACGACTGGCTTCCCTTGGCGCGCTGCTCCACCTGGACGTCGGGGAACGCCACGGCATTATCGCCGTACTTCGTCGACGTCCTGCCGTTCCCGTGCGCCAGCCGTACGTCGACGGTCCGCTCCCGGCCCCCGTGCCGGATCGTGATCCGGTGACCTTGGCGGCTGCGCAGATACGGCCGGTTCTGTTCGACCTCCTCCGCGCTCAGGACATCGCGGAGCTGGGTCCGCAGGGAGGAAGCGCCGTCGCTGTCCGCCTCGACTCCGAGTGCGTCGATGACCTGCTCGTACAGCCCGTCGAGGACGGCGGCGGGGGTCGGCTCGTGCAGGACGAGGCCGACGTGGCCGTCGTGCTGGGAGCCGTAGGCCAGGGCGTACGCCGACAGCCGGCGGGACGCGGGCGGCGAGGTCTGCTGGGTCTGCGGTGCGGCGGTCAGCTCCTGCGCCTGACCCTGTGTTCCGCTCGGGCCCGCCTCGGTGGCCTGGGACACGTCGTCCTCCGGCTCCAGGGCGTCGGCGTCGATGTCGTCCCGCCCCAGCTCGGCGGGGTCGTCGGGCTGGCGGGACGCGGGCGGAGCAG
Source organism: Streptomyces sp. ADMS (assembly GCF_033441795.1). Classification (NCBI taxonomy): domain Bacteria; kingdom Bacillati; phylum Actinomycetota; class Actinomycetes; order Kitasatosporales; family Streptomycetaceae; genus Streptomyces; species Streptomyces sp. ADMS. The sequence continues at coordinate 6,857 of NZ_JAVFVX010000023.1, forward strand.
CCGGCGCCGCGGGGCCGTCGGCGACCACCACGGACTGCTGGGGCAGGCCGCCCACCTGCGCCTGGTACAGCACGTGTTCCAGCGCGTTCGCGGTCAGCGAGCGGTCCCAGCCCTGTCCCTGGGCGTAGTCGCCCACGATCTGTTCCAGCGACCGCCAGGTCAGCGGCCCGGTGTCCGGGTTGCCCGGCGCGTTCATCCGCAGCGACTCCAGCGCACCGAAGCCCCGGACCAGGTTCTGGAACTCCGCGACCCGGCTGGGGTTGGTGTCGATGTCCAGTCCGTGGGTCTCCCGCAGGGCCCGCACCCACCGCAGGGCCCGGGTCGTCCTGCGTGCCGCGTCCGCGGGCAGTCGGGCCATGTCGGCGAGAGCGGTCAGCGCGGCGGCCTTCGGCTCGGGAGGAAGCTCGAACCACCGGAACGCCGGCCGATCCGGGTCATCGAACTTGATCACCCGCGGCGGCCACTGCCCCTCGGCCTTGCTCGACCCCTCCGTCGCGTCCGTGGCGAACACCGTCCGCCCCGTCTCGTTCGCCAGTTCCTGAGCAGCGGGGGCGTGCTCCAGCCGGTCCTGGCCCGCTTTCCGCATCGCCAGCTCACACCACAGCGCCCACACAGGCGCCTCCGGCGCCATTTGCTGCAGACTCTTGCGCCGCACGAGCATCCTGCCGATGTGCTTGGGCGCCACAACCTGGTTCGTGCCCGTGCTGCGCCTCGGCAGCACCGCGCGACCGTGGTTGCCGTGTCCGACGATGATGTAGGCACCGGCCAGGGATCTGGGCAAGGGCCTCAGTTCGCTTTCCCGGTTCTTGTCGACCCCCGGCAGCCCTTCGTACAGATCGGTGTAGTACTGCACCGCCGACAGGGGGCGAAGATCCGCCTCTCGGATCGCCATGTCCAGCTCGTTCAGGAACGCCCGCCCCGTCAGCTGCCGTCCGTCAGCCGTCGTCAGTGTGAACGAATGCACGTCGTCGTCCGGGAACGTGCTCCCGTCGAACGCCGTCACCACGGCCTGGGGATCGTCGGTGACAAGACCGGGGGGAGCCGGAATCCACGTCCCCACCGGTACCTTTCCGGGGCTGGAGTCCGCCAGCGCAATCACCGACCGGCCGTCGCCCAGCGGCTGCAACCGGAGGTCACCGTCGGTGAACCACGTCTGCGCCGCGGACCGGTCCGCCACCAGCCGCGCCAACGCCTCACCCGTGTCCTTCACCACCAGCAGCACCGGGACACCCGCGGGCCGCTCCGGGTCGTGCGCCACCAGCTCCGCGAACTCCTCCTCGTCCACCTCCACCGGATTCCCGTGGCCGTCGCGCACCCCCAGCAGGTCAGCGTCCACCCGTTCCGCCACGATCACATGGACCGGCCCGTCCCACGGCGCGTCCGACGGCACGATCCCCGACGAGGTCTCCGTGCCCACCTTGTCGGTGACCAGGTTCAGACCGGGGCGTCCCGTCCAGTTCCGCCCCATGAACCGGCCGTCGGAACCGGACAGTGCCGTCGGAGCCGCTACCGCTCCCACCACCTGCAGCTGATACGCCGCCACCGCCGCGAGGCTCCCGGCCCGGTCGCGCCGCGCCGCACTGGCCGCCACCGACAGCAGGGCGAAGTACTGCTGGGGAGTCACCGGAGAAGACGGGTCCAGGTGCAGCACCCGCCGCGCGATCCCCTCCAGATCGATCCCGCCGGAGCCGAAACGCCGATCACCCGTGCGCGCCGCGTCCAGCACCGCGAGCGAGTTCACCATCTGCGGGAACGTCGGCTGCGCGGCGGCGTTCGGCCCGAAAGCCGTGCCGAGGACGGCGGCCAGCTCGTTCCACTTCGCGGACGTCATACCGGCCGTGTCCGGAGGCGGCGCGGGAGCGTCCGTGACATCGCCGGCCGGGCGTACAGGGGGCGCGGGCGTGGGGGCGGGAGTGTGGGGCTGGGGCACATGGGTGCCCTCCGCCCCGTCCCACAGCGCCCGGAAACCCTCATACGCCTCGTTCTCCGCCTGGGTGGCGTCGACCGGGTTGACCGTCCCCGCGTCCGTCCCCGCGTCCGTCCCTACGTCCGTGACCGCGTCCGTGACCGCGTCCGTGACCGCGTCCGTTTTCTGCTGACCGGTGCCATACAACTGCCCCATCAGCGGGAACAGCTCCGGGAAGTGCCTGCGGACCCAGTCCGGTCCGCCGTTCTGCCGCCTCTCCCCTGTGTACGGGTCCTTCCCGTGGTTCACCCGGAAGTAGACGTTGGTGAGCTGGGCGAAGAACTCCAGCTCGTGCCGGCTCGAATAGTTGGCCCCGGTACGGCGCCCCTCACCGTCCATGCCGTACAACGGTCCATCGGGCCACAACGCGCCGTACTCGTCCAGAGTCGCCTGGTACACGTCATGGATGCGCTGCTGGTCCGCCTCGCTCAGCCCGTACTGGTGGATCGTGTGCGCGAACTCGTGATGGGTCGTGGAGTACCCGTCCGAGTAGGCGGGCCGGGCCCCCGGGACCGAGGTGAACTCGCCGAGGAGGTTCTCCTCCGTCACTCCCGCCGTGCGCCGGCCGACACCGCGCACCTCGTCCCACGACCGGCCGTCCGACCTGGTCCGCCCCGCCAGGTCACGGAACGGATCCAGCGAGGTCATCGCCTCACTCTTGGGCACCACGATCGCGCGAGCGCCCTCCTTCAGCAGCTTCGCCGTGACGACCGGGTCGTGCAGCATCTGCGCGATCTGCGTCTGCACCGCGCGCTTGGCCGACATCGGCTGGTCCACCCCGGGCGGTATCTGCACCATCAGCTGGGCCGCCGTCTTGGCGAACTCCTCGACAGGCAGCCTCTGGAGCGCGTCCACCAGGACCGGGTCGGACGCCAGCCGCTCACGCTCGGCAGACGACAACAGCGCCAGTTCCCGGGTCCGGTCCGCCTGGGACATGCCCGGCAGACGCGACGCCAACTGCCGGACCGGGTCGGCGGCCACCGCGTCGGAGGCGCGCAAAGCGTCGGCGAGAGTGGTGAGTTCGTCGTTCAGCCACCTCACGTCGTTCGGTACCGCGCCGAGGGCCAGCCACTTCGTCTGGTGCTGCGACCGGGCGTCGTCGTTCCGTGCGACCCCGTCCAGGAGCTCGCTGAGCCGGACCGTCAGAGTGGGGGCGGCTCCGGAGGGACGTGCGGCACGGTAGGCATCCCCGCGCAGGGCCTCCAGCCGGGCGGCCGGAAGCGCGTCGTCGACCGGGGCCTGCGACAGCCCCCACAGCAGGTCGAACAGGTCCCTCGCACGCTGCTGCTCATCGGTGGCCAGGGCCAGCGTGTACGCGGTGTCCGCCAGCGACCCGGTGGCGGAGGGGACGGTGAAGCCGTCGGTCTCGGTGGTGTCGGCAATGGCGTGTGGGGCGGTGCCGATGCTGATCTCCGTGCCCTGAACCACACCGGTCAGCGAGCGTCCATCCGCGCTCACGCGCAGGGCGTTCGGCGACACCCCGGGGAACCGCTGGGCGATGGCCCGGTTGACGACATCTGCGAACCGGCCGGCCTCTGCGGGGAGATGGAACTCCAGGGTGCCGAGGGGGCGCGGGTTCTCGAACTGCACCCTGCCCCGGACCCCGCCCGCGAGGACGACGGGGTGGCCGATCTCCCGCATGAGGGCGCTGAACCGGCGTCCAACGTCCAGCTTCACGTCATCGGCGAGCGGTGGAACGGGCGACGTCCCGAACGCCCCGTTCGGTTCGTACGCGGTCGAGGTGCCGGAGGAGAACCGGTACGCGTCGCCCGGATGAGCGGGGGGTGGCGCGGCGGCCGACTGGGGGAGGCTCGACGTCGGCGTACCACCCGTCGGGCCGGCCCCGAGACGCGGGCTGTCGTACTGGGCGACCAACGCGGACCAGGGCAGCCCCAGCTCGATCCCCTGCATGGACGCGATGTAGGACAGGACGACCGGCAGGGCTTGTGCCGGCTCCGGCCGCGGCTGGCCGGACTGCGTGTAGTACGCGCCTATCACGGTCCGCAAGCCGCTCCAGGTCAGCGGCTGCTGGTCACCCTGGGCCGACCGCCACTGGTCCAGCGCCCGGAAGCCGTGCAGCAGCGACTCGAACGCCGCCGTGTCGTTCTCCAGCATCGGCCCGTAGGCCAGGCGGACGGCTCGCACCCAGCGCAGCACATCCGCGCCACGGCTCCGATCGCCCGTGATCCGCTCCGCCAGCGCGTCCAGCTCCGCGGTCGTGGGCTCGGGACGGAACCCCGCCCACCAGTCGAACTCCCCCAGCTGGAAACGCGGTTCGCGGCCGGTCGCCGGGTCGGCGTCGGCGACAGCCGGTTCCTCGCCGCTGCGGGTGGCCCAGACCCACCGGGACCAGCTGTTGGACAGGAGCTGACCGGCGGAGGGCGCCTCCAGCGGATCGTGCGGCGGCTCGCCCGCGATGTCGGCGCCCATGACGACCACCGCCGTGTCCGCCGGCAGCGTGATCAGGTTGGCGTCGGCGGAGAAGAGGAAGTCGACGATCCCCTCGTAGTCAACGGCCTTGACGTCGGTCTGCGTGGCCAGTCCGGCGGCCGTGCCGTTGCCGCGGAGACCGACGAGATACGCCTTGTCGAACGGCAGCCGCTGTGCGGGGCTCTCCTCCACCACCGGCGCCCGGCCCGGGCCCTGCGGCCCGGCCGCCCGCCGCACCTGGGTGAACCCCTTCACCCCGGGCAGCAGCCCATAGGTGTTCTGGCGCCCGTCCTGCCAGTCCTCGGCAGGGCGGGAGGACACGCCCACCGGCTTCCCCTGTGGGTCGGTGTGTTTCACCGTCCACACCTGGTCCACCGGCACCGGCGTCCCGTCCAGCGCGATGATCTCGGCGTTCCAGACCAGCGCGGGGGGCGTGTGCGCGGGGTCGGCGAGTACGGAGAGGGCGCCGCGCGCGGTCTCGATGAGCTGCTGGACCCGCAGCTGCTGCTCCGGGGGCACGTTGGCCAGGTGGCTCGACACCGCGTCGAGGAGTTCCCGCAGACTCTGGTGTGCGGGATGGTCGGCGGGCATCGGGGTGCCCAGGGCGTAGGCGCCCAGCGCGCCCGCGATGGCTTGACCGCGGCGTGGAGTTACCAGATGGAGGGGCTTGCCGCCGGCCTGCGGCAGGCCGTTCCTCACCACTCGGTGCAGGAAGGGAGCGATCGCCTGCACCACCGGCTGACGCAGAATGCGCCCGATGGATTCGCGAAGGACACCCGAGGAGAGCGGCACCGACTGCGTCAGGGCTCGCTGGTAGGCGTCCCGGCTGACCGCGGAGAGCTCGGCGACGGCTCGCCGTATCTCCTCGGCGGTCATCATGCGAGTGCCGAACCCGTAGCTCCGCAGCTCCGCCAGGAGCAACGGAATCGCCAGTCGGCCGTCGTCGGTGTCCAGGTCCTGGTACTCCGCGTCCGCCATGCCGACCGACTCGTACTGACCGACGGTCTTCCCCTGGGAGGTGCGCCCGCTCAGTGTGGAGACCAGATGTTCGCGGGGGGTCGGCACGTCGCCGGCCGTGACGTCGAAGAACCCGTCAAAGATCGGAGGCCGGCGAAGCAACAGCCGGTACTGCTCCAGGACGTCTTTCAGTGCGGCCTGGTACGTCTCGGTGATCTGGGCGTACGCCGTGTCGAGGTACCTCCGGGAGGTACGAGGCCGCAGGGCCGGCAGGACGCGGCCGAACGGATCCCGGGACGCCACGGGCAGCAGATTCTTGGTCATCTGGTTGAAGACCATCGCGGCGCCGGGCCTCGCGGCAACATGGTTGAAGGCGAGCCATGTGTACCCCCAGACCTCGTCGACGTCCGGGATGACCGCGAGGAAGGGCAGCATCTCCTCCGGCACGCTCGGGTCGCCGATCCCGGCGCGCACGAACTCCGTGGCGATCCGCTGTCCGACGTGCCGCCCCGCCGCGAGCAGCGGCCCGAGTACGCGATCTTTCAACCGTTCCCCGGCCACGTCCTGGAGCGCCGTGAGACCCAGGACGGGGACACCCACGGTGGGCTGCGTGCCCGCTGGATGGTCCGCACCCGCGGGAGAGGGGAAGACCACGGCTTGTTCGCCGAGTTCGGTGGGCCGCCAGCCCTCGGCCTCCGTCAGGAGATCGGTGAGCCGGATCGGGGCCGAACGCTCGTCGGTGAGCCTCAGTTTGGCTCGGGTCCACTCCAACCGGGCCAGGCCCTCCTCCGGGGCCATCCGCCGCTCTCCGGGGAGCGCGGCCATGGGGTCGACCACGACCTCGGCAATGTAGTGCTCCTCGCTGACGGGCTCCGGCTGCCCCGGGGCCACCGGAGGCTTGGTCTCATGAAGCTTGTCCGTGACGGGGTCGCGCCAGTACTTCCCGCCGTCGAGGACGACCCTGAGACCTTGGCCGTGGGCCAGCGTCATGCCGGACTTGGCGTGGGACGCCGTCTCGAACTCCGTATGGGACCCCTTGATCAGAAGGCGGATCACATGCCGGTCCTCCACCTCCACGCCGACGGCGCCACCGCGTCCCCGAGCCGGCAGCCCGAGGCCATGCCGCAGTCGTGCGGCCAGTTGCACCCCCGACGGCGCGTGGGGCCCGTGCGCCAGCAGATGATCGGCGACCTGCCGCACCGCGTCCCGGTAGCCGCTGCCTGCGTGCCGGGAGTCCGCGAACAGCGGATCAAGGACGAGCGGAAGCACCAGGAAGGCAGCCTTGTCCCATGCCTGTTCGACGTCCTGCTCGGTCGGCGTCGTTCCCGTCCGGGCGGCCTGCGCCGCGCCCTTGAATTCCGCGTACGCGGACTGCCACATCCGCCGCGACGCGTTCGCCGCCGCTTCGTCGAGCAGTTCCGGCCAGGGGCCGGGCCGCACCATCAGGGCGCGCATCTGGTCGACCGGTTCCAACGCCCGTATCGGTAGCCGGCCTTCGCGAAGCGCGTCCTCGGCTTGCGGCCCGGAGAGCGGCCACATGCCCGCGGCCCGCAGTTCCTCCACGGTGACAACGCCGTCCAGATCGTCGCTCGACGAATCCGCCGGCACGTCCTCAGCCGTGATGTGCGAGGCGATCCACCGGCGTTGGGCGTCGTCGCGACGGATCACGGGCACCGCCGTCGCGCGCCCCCCCGGCCCCCGCATGAACGGGTCGACGCCCAGGTCCCGCAACCGAGCCAGGGCGCCGGCCAGTTGCCCGTACGCCTGGTCGACACGGGCCCGGGCCTCCGTGAGCGCGGAGGTGTCGGTACTGCTCCCGGTCCCGGACCTCACCCGACTGCTCAGTGTCTCCGCCAGGTGGACGGCATGGGTGTAGGCGCTCAGGGCGTTCGCCCAGTCCTCACCCGCCAGCTCGATGTCGGTCTCCGGAACGCTGTGCGGATCGCGGCTCAGCGCGCCGTCCAGGGCCCGCGCCTTGCCCTTGCCGGACGTGCCGTCCAGCGTCCGCTCGTCTCCGTGGGGCGTTGCGAGGTTCTCGTCCATCGACGCAGTGCGCGGCGCGACCGGCGTCACGTCGGACTCCGAATCCGAGTAGGCGACGGTCGAGGACTGCCGGTGAGGGACGAACCGGAGCAACGACTCCCCGCCGTCCACCCGGTGGGCCGCGCTGAGGGTGTCGTAGATCTCCTGGCCGAAGGCGTCCTGCGGAACCCACTCCAGGAGCGCCCCGTGCATGACGCCCATGCCGGAGGTCTTCATCTCCTCGATGAGCGCCTCGTACTGCTCCCTCGGTACGGAGGTGCCGTCGGGCCTGCTGATCCGGAAGATGTCGTGGTCGCCGGTGAGCGGCCTGCGGGTGCCGTCGCCGGTGACGGCGTGGACCACACCGTCGACCGTCCGGTACCGGCCCGCCCGGCTCAGCTCGTCCATCTGACCCCGCAGCGACCGGTACTCCTTCAGCCGCTGCTCATAGCGCGCCCGAACCGGGTCGTCGGTGGACACGCCCTCGGGCAGCCACGGTTCGAAGAAGCCGACCAGTCCTCGGTTCTCCTCCTGGGCGCCGAGGCGGACGTCCAGGGCGTTGATGGTCTTCGCCTTGATTTCCACGGGCTTCGGAAGGGCACCCAGGGTCAGCCACTTCACCGAGTCCACGTTGGTCGGCCGCACGTCGATGACCAGCTCGCGCTGGTCCGCGAACGCCTGGAACCGGAGCTGGTTGTCGCTCGGCATGCCCCAGCCCGACGTGGCCGACTCCTCGGGCACGTCCGCGGAGTGTGCCTCCGCCCGGGGCGCCTGGCGAACCTCGGCACGACGTCCGGGCCCCGGCCGCAGCCGCGGACCCGCCGGGGGGCCCGTCTCTCCGACGGGCTGCGATGCGGACGACGCCGGGGGAGCGTGCTGCTCGGATTCCGACGGCGCCGGCACGGGTCCGGAATCCGCCGACGCGTCCTGCGGCCGGGGGATCCCTGTGTCGCCCGTCGGGGGGATCGCCGGCATCCCGTCGGACTCGGTCCGCACTGATCGGTACGCCGGCACGTCTTCCCGCGACGGGGACGGAGAAGGTTCCGGGGTGTCGGACACGGCACGCGACCCCGTCGTGTGCCGTCCGGGCTCCTCGGGCGAGGGGGTACCGGTTTCGGGGGAGGACGGCAGCCCTGACTCGGCGGGGCCGTCGATCCCTCCGGTGATGGCCGGCGGCCGTTGCTGCTGTCCGGCGGCCTGCGGATCTCCGGGACGGGAAGCACCGACGGTCGTACCGGCAGACGTGGTGGCCGGCGGGGGGGCGGGTGGTACGGCGGGCGTCACGGCGGAGGTGACAGCAGGCGTCACGGCGGAGGTGACGGCGGGGGTCGGGAGCGGTGTCGGTGCGGCCGACTCGTCCGACCGGTCAGTGGTGTAGGAGCTCGCCGCCAGGTCCGCCGGTCCGCGCTCGGGCGTGGTGCCCGAGGCAGGGGCGGGGAGGTGAGCGCCCGCCTCGGGGCGGAGAGCGGCAGAGCCGGACGGGGCCGCGGCGGTGTCGGGCGACTCCAGCTGCGACTGCGACTGCGAATCCTGCTCCTGCTCCGCCATGAGGTCGTCCGCCTGGCCGGCTCGGTCGACGTCGGCCGTGGTCGGTTGCGCCTTCGCCGGCGCGGTGGTGTCCGGCGACCGGTGGTCGGTCGTGGTCTGCGGGCTGGTGCTCACGTCCGTGTCGAGTGCGGCATCCGGCACGGTCTGCTGGTGCACGGCGGACGGACCGGCCTCCACGTCCGACAACTCCTCCTCCGGAAGGACGAGGTCCTCGTCACCGGTGAGGAGGCTGTCGGGTTCCTGGTAGCCGGAGCCGGCCGCCGGGGTGTACGCCGGCATGGGGGCGTTGGAGCCCACGGTGGCGGGCAGTTGCGGCAGGGACTCGGCCGTCGGGTCGTATCCGGGGACCGTGGTCCGCGACGGGTTGAGCGTGGAGAAGACGGACTCGCCGCTCGGCGTTTCCGCCACCGGCAGAGCGCTCTCGTCGACGCCGGGCAGCGGGGTGCTGTCCTCCCCCTCGGCGTTCGAGGAGCCGTAGGAGTACGCCGGCTTGCCACCGGCACTCACCCCCGGTCCGGTCGCCCCGCCGGGGTACACGCCGGTGCCCCCGTTGGCCAACACGCCCTGCGGCCCGTACTCGTCGACGTCGTAGTCCGTGACGGACGAGACATCGCTGACGTCGCTGAAGTCGCTGGTGTCGCTGACATCGCTGACGTCGCTGACGTCGCTGACGTCGCTGACGTCGCTGACGTCGCTGACGT
>NZ_JAVFVX010000023.1:16580-20892 GCF_033441795.1 Streptomyces sp. ADMS
ACGTCGCTGACGTCGCTGACGTCGCTGACGTCGCTGACGTCGCTGACGTCGCTGAAGTCGCTGACGTCGCTGACGTCGCTAAAGTCGCTGACGTCGCTGAAGTCGCTGAAGTCGCTGTCACCGCTGATGATCGACGCCGTGTCGGCCGTGTAGTCGATGTCGGCCGCGCCGTCGAAGTCCGCCTGGTCCGGCCGGTACGGCGCGACATACGGGGCGGGGACATACGCGCTTGCCCCGTTTCCGCTCGCCGTACTGATGACGGGGACTGTCGGACCGGGGTCGTTCCAGGTGTCGTAGCTGGAGACCGTGTCGGGGCGGGGCGAGAAGCTCCCGCTGCCACCGCCGCCGACATCACTACTGCCGCTGCCCGTGACATTGAGGTGGTTCTTGAAGAAGTCGAGGTCCGCGAGGAACTTGTCGTGAAACCACTTCCCGCTCCCCCCGGCGACGTCGGAGGCGGCCTCGAACAGCAGCCCGCTGACTCCCGCGCTCACGAACGTGCCGGGGTTGATGGAGAACGTGCCCGTGAAGAAGAGCTTCGTGAACGCTTCCGCGAACATCTCGGCCTGGCCCTCGTTGACGAAGGCATGGGGAAGCTCGAAGACCTCCTTCCACACCGGGCTGTTCTTGAAGAAGTCCTTCAACCATGGCCGGGTCGCATGGGAGAAGGCCTCGCTGAAGAGCCCCGCCAGCGCCCCCGCGACCGCCGACTGCCCGATCTCCTTCCAGTCGAAGCTGGTACGCCGCCGGTCCTCGTCCGGCACGGTCATCGAGATGACCTGTGCGGCGAACGTGACGAACGCCTCCTGGATCGCTTCGAGCAGCACCGAGAGCGGAGTGGGTACGGCGTGTCCCATCCTCTGCAGGATCAGCAGCATGGACAGCGCGGTTCGCGACCGCACCAGGGCTATCTGGGTCAGCGACGTACCGCCGGTGAACACCGCCAACGCGGCGATCAGAGCCAGTTCGAGGTTCATGAAGATGAACTCGATGAGGATCTGGTACTTGCCTTCCGCGAGCTGGATCGAGCGGTCCACCTGCCGGCGGCCGATGTCCCGCAGCTCCTTGGAGAAATTGGCGAGGTGGTTCTGACCGCCGTCGTCGACGAAGGTCTTCAACGCTGCAGTGAACTCCCTGGCGATCGCCGGCGGAAGGGCGTTCCCGGCTGTGGAGATCGCAGCCGTCATCGCGTCGGAGAAGGCGCCGATGTCGTCCGCCAGCCGGCTGTAAGGATTGCGGCTGTCATAGCCCTTGTCCTCGTTGCCGGTGGCGACGTTGGCGCCCACCCAGATCTCGATGAACTCCCGAAGACCGGGAGGGAACATGATCGCCATCTAGCGACGCTCTTCGCTCTCCGCGCTCTGCGCCTCGATGTCTTCCAGCGCGAGAGTCTGCGGCCGCTGCACGTGCTCGGCCTCCTGGTTGACCGCGTCGACCAGGGCCATGACGAAGCCGTAGATGGAGTTCCCCGTCTCGATGACCTGCGCCTGTTCCCGCCGGCACTGCTCGCCGACCTGGTCGGCGAAGATGTCGTCGCCGCCTTCCTCTCCCCACCAGCCGTTGGTGAGGGCGATCCCGGTCTCGAAGTCGGAGACCATGCTCCCGCCGCTCCCGACGAGTCCCTCGATGCCTCCCGAACTGGCCCGGATCACCGGAATGTCGGCCGAGTACTCACCAGCCATGGCTACGCGCTCCCCTGTCGCTTGTCCGCACCGCCGCGACCACAGGGCGGGGTCGCGGGTTCCTCTTCGTCCTCGTGGATCTCGTCACGGAGCCGGCTCATCACCGTCGGCCCCTGCGCCACGGAGGTCTCGCTGAGCAACGATCCGAAGATCGAGCCCCAGTCGACCCCCATCCGCTCCGGGACGGTCCCCCGGGCGGACATCCTGGTGAGAGGGTCGAGCGTGTCGATGACCCGGCGCGCCATCTCGGCACGAGCCGCGTTCGCGGCTTCCAGCACCGAGGCGGAGAGCTGCGAGGCGGCCATGTTCCGGTACTTGCCGTCGAGGAACTCCAGGGCCGTCAGTTCACCCTTGGCCCCGACCGCCACCCGCACCGACCTGTCGGCCGAACGCGCCGTCACCGACGCGGCGTCCAGCTCGCCCTGCGCCTTGGCCACGGCTTCTTCCGTCGCCTTGAGGTGGGCCATCGCCTTGGCCACACGGTCTTCGATCGACTGACTCAACTCGGTCTCCTCACTGGTTCGATGGGGCTGTCGGACTGTCCGGCTGTCGGGCAGGGGGACGGCAGGGCAACCGGTCAGCGCCCCAGGGCCTGGGGCGCGCCACCCTCGTCGGTGCCCCACACGTCCTCGTCCTCCGGCAGCCATGTGGTGCGTTCCCGGTCACTGCTCTCCGTCTGCTGTCCGCCACCTCCCGCCCCGGGCATGCCTCCTCCCATCGGCGGCATGAAGGGCGTGTTGCTGGAGGTCTGCTGCGTGGCCCTCGGGACCACGCTGTGTTCCTCTCCCTCGATGGTCGGCGCGGGCGCTCGGCCGGAGCGGGCGACAGCGGGCTCGATGACGGTCCGGACCCGCTCACCGGATCCCCCGCCCTCGCCTCCCCCGCCCCGCATCATCGGCGGCATCATCGGCGACCCCGAGCCCCCGGTCGAGCCGTCGGACGCGGCGGCGAGGGTCCCGTCGCTCTGCGGGCGCCCAAGCGCGGACGTCAGATCGTCCCCGTTGTAGAGGTTGTCGTTGAACACGGAGGAATAGGCCGAGCCGGCACCCGACGTGTCGTAGGCCGAGAGGTCGGGGGGCTGTGGGAGGTCCGCGATGCGCTGGCGGATCAGCTCGTCGATGTCCTTGTCGGCGGTGCCGGCCGTCCGGTCGTACTCGGCCTGGATTTCGCCCATGCGCTGGTCGTACTCGGCTCGGGCGTCCCGCCGTGCCTGCTCCGCCTCCGTACGGGCCTGCTGGCGGTCCTCCTCGGCGGCCGCCTTCTGGTCCTCGTACTCGTCCTTGGCGTCGGCCTCGGCGGTGTCGGCCTGCTGGACGGCGTCCTGCTCGGTCGCGTTGATCTCCGCGATCCGGCGGTCGTACTCGTCGCGGGCCGTCTGCTCGTCGGTGCCGGCGGCTATCTCACGGTCGTATTCCCGCCGTGCTTCCGTCCGGTCGGCCGCGGCCTCCTGCTGCGCCTGCTCCCGCTGTTCCTGCGCCTCGGCCTTCTCCTGCTCGTACTCCTGCTTCGCCTCCGCCTGCTGCCTGTCGGCTTCCTGCTCGGCAGCCGCGCGCTCCGCGCGGGCGTCGGCCTTCTCCTGCTCGTAGTTCGCCTGCGCTTCGGCCTTGGCCTGCTCGGCGTCCTCCTTGGCCTGCAACTGCTCCTGTACGGACTCGCGCCGAGCCTGTTCCCTCTCCGCGGCCGCGTCGGCCTTGGCCTCTTCCTGAGCCTGCTTGGCCTCGGCCCGGTCCTGCTCGTTCTGGGCGAGTGCCTGTTCCCTCTCCTTTTCGGCCGCCTCCTTCGCCGCCTCCTGCTCCGCCTTGGCAGCGGCCTTCTCCGCGGTCGCCTCTGCCTTGGCCTCCTCCTGGGCCTTTTTCGCCTCGGCCTTCTCGGCGGCCTGCTCCGCCTTGACCTCTTCCTTCTCCTTCTCCGCTTCCTCCTTCGCTTCGGCCTGCTCCGCCTTGGCCTCCTCCTTCTCCTTCTCCGCCTCGGCCTTCGCCACGGCCTGCTCCGCCTTGGCAGCGGCCTTCTCCGCCGTCTGCTCCGCCTTCGCCTCCTCCTTCTCCTTCTCCGCTTCCGCCTTCGCCGCGGCCTGCTCGGCCTTCGCCTCCTCCTTCTCGGCGGCCTGCTCCGCCTTGGCCTCCTCCTTCTCCTTCTCCGCCTCGGCCTTCGCCGCGGCCTGCTCGGCCTTCGCCTCCGCCTTCTCCTTCTCCTGCTCCTCCTGCTGCTTCTTCGCCTGCGCCAGGGCGATCGCCTGCTGCGCGGCCGCGTCGGCCCTGGCGTCCGCCTGAGCCTGCTTGGCTTCGGCGCGGTCCTGGTCGTTCTGCGCCTTGGCCTCCTCCTTCTCCTTCTCCGCTTCCTCCTTCGCTTCGGCCTGCTCCGCCTTGGCAGCGGCCTTCTCCGCCGTCTGCTCGGCCTTGGCCTCTTCCTTCTCCTTCTCCGCGTCGGCCTTCGCCGCGGCCTGCTCGGCCTTCGCCTCCGCCTTCTCCGCGTCCGCCTCCCTCTTGGCCTCTTCCTTGTCCTTCGCGGCCTCGGCCTTGGCCTCGTCCTTGTCCTTCCTGGCTTCCTCCCTGTCCTTGTCCGCCTCGGCCTTGGCCTCGTCCCTGTCCTTCCTCGCCTCCTCCCTGTCCTTGTCCGCCTCGGCCTTGGAC
>NZ_JAVFVX010000023.1:20992-45478 GCF_033441795.1 Streptomyces sp. ADMS
CCTCGCCTCCTCCCTGTCCTTGTCCGCCTCGGCCTTGGACTCGTCCCTGTCCTTCTTCGCGTCGATTTTTTCCTTGTCCGCCTCCGTCTTTGCCGAGATTTCCGAAAGTGAGCGACTGTCCTTGTCCGTCAACTTGGGGTCGAAGGCGTCATGGGCCGCGGCCAGGGCCCTTTCGATGGCGTTGATGGCATCGGACCCGGCCGCAGCGAGCCAGTCCTTCACGGACTGATCCCACCGGCGAACGGCCTCGGCACCTATTTTCTTCCACGTCTCCATATCGCTGGGCGGGCCATAGGACTGCCCATAGATCGAAATGGTGTTCTGGAATCCCGCCTTCGCGACCACCACGTTTCGATAAGTTCGACCCGAGGATATGGTCTGGATGTCAGTTTCATTGTATTGGGTATTAGTAAGAGTCCATCTGGCGTCCTGCAACATGTCGTAAAGCCAGCGCTGCGGATTACTGGTGGCCTTCCACACCTGCCACTTCGACTCAAGGATCTGCGCCTGATTGTAGAGCTCCCACTGGGCTGCGGCGAGAGCCTGAGCGGGCCCGGAATTCACGATCTGACCGTCAATGGTCTCGGAGGCGCCGTCGGCGTCACCCTTGTTGATCTGGTCGGCGTATCCCTCGTAGTTCCTTGCCAGCTTGTGGATGAGCTCCTTGAAAACGGCCGCCGAGGTGCCGTCCCAGGACTGGCTGCCCTCACCGATTTTTCCGTTGTCCCATTTCTCGATGGTGGCGGAGCTTTCCTGGAAGAACTTGACGGCCCGGTCGAACGACTTCGCCGTGTCGGTGAAGGACACCAGGTCGACATAGGAGTCGTCGGGCACGGCATGGCCGGAGTGGCTGAAGCCGTGGGTGTTGTAGAACGTGGTCAACTGTCGGAGGGCGGCCACGGAGCCGTGGACGTACCGGCTCAGGAGAGCGTTGTCCCACTTGACGGCTTCCCCCTCCTTGTTCCAGCCGCCCTTGTCCTTCAGGACCTTGCTGGTGCGCTCGCCACCCCCGATCACGTCGTCCCCGCTCGGCGGAGCCTTCCCGACCGTGCCCAGGAGGGTGATGTGCGCCCGGTAGCTGGAAAGCAGCGTCCCCTCGTCCGAGTCATCCGGATTGTGATGAGAGCGGTAGAACGGAATGATGAAGTCGGTGTTGTGCCGTTGCCAACCGCCCGAGGACACGAAACCGGAGACATATTCGGGACCACCCACCCGATCCAGCCGAACATGCATCAGCGGGATCCCGTCGTTCCCCTTCAGACTGTCGAACACCTTGGCCCGGTCACCCAGGTCATAGCCGGTGAGCATGCCGACCGCTATTTTCCAGTTGTCGTCATTGTTGTTTACGACGTCTTTCGGTTCGGCCATCACCGTGCTCCACGAGCTCGTACCAGAAAAAGGGAATGGTCCTGCTTCAGAGCGCCCCAGGACACGGTCTATTTCTCCGAGTCACCACCGGACCCCCCGGAATCACCGTCGACGTCCTCGAAGATGTCCATGAAATCGTCCAGGGAGATTTTTTCCAGATTCATCCCCTGTACTTTGTTCAGCTCGGCGATGGTTGCCCACAGCGCTTCCTGGAGATCCTCGAAAAGCGCTGTCTGCTCGTCCAGGATGCGGGATACCTCTCCCGCAGAGGTCTGGATCACCGCGTTCAGATCGGCCGCCTTTCCCTTACCGAGGGCCATAGTGCCGAGAATGAGGGGCTTCGACGCGACGATTTCGGTGTTCTCGCGCGTACCCTTGGAGATGACCGAGATCGCATCGCCCTCGATCGCGTCGTCCTTGAGCATGTTCGCCAGCGTTGCCGCGAAATCCTCGACGTTTTCCTCGATGAACTTCTTCAGAAATGCGCTGTCAAGAACCGTGACATCAGCCACGTCGTTCCCCTTCCATGCGGCATCGGGACCGGAGCGGTCCCGCCCACCGGGCTTCCGAGAGATCTGAGGTCATACGCAGGGCGCCGTCGGCCTCAACTTCTCCGGGCGATGGCGGCGGCGCCCGGAACAGCTGAGGCCGACGGCGCCCGGTGGCTCTGCGGCCCGTCTCCGCCCGGTGTCCTCCCGTGCCGTCGTGCACGGGGAAGGCGTGAGACAGCCGTTTCGCACAGGTCAGCGGCCGCCGATCCGGATCTCGCCCCACCGCTGCGTGCGGCTCTGCTCCGAGTACCGGTAGTCGGCGGAGATCTTGTTGAGCAGCCCGGAGTGGTTCTGGAGCAGCATCTGGATGTTGGTGACGGCGCCGTCCCACTTCGCCTGCACCTCGGTGTAGACGTCCCTGTCGTCACCGATCCAGGTCTCCTTGAGCCCAGCCAGATCCCTGTTCATTTGGTCGATGATGTCGGCTATGGCCTTCGACTGCTCCTGCATCTCGTCCACCGAGGCCTCGGCGGAGCTGTAGTCGACATAGATATAGCCTTCGCTGAAGCTCATCAGAATCCTCGATCCGCCGTGGGGTGCGATGGGTGTGAAGCCGGTCAGGCGTTGGGGTTGGTGCCGTTCTGGACGCCACCCGTGTTGTATCCGTTGAGTTCGTCGAAAACCTGCGTGGACCTCGAGTACTCCTGGTCGATCGCTTCCGTCGAGGAACCCTGCACCAGACCTTGTTCCAAGAGGGTGTTGTTGAGCTCGTCGACCATCCGGTCCAGATTGATCAGGATGGTGTCGACGTGCCCGTCCCACTGTTCCAGCAACGACTTGAACTTCCCGCCGTCCTGGCCCTGGTACTTGGTCGAGAGATCCGCGGCGGTGTTCTGGACGCCCTGCTGACGTTGCTGGATGGCGGAGAACGCCTGCTCCAGCACCCTGATTCCGCCGCGGGTCGCCTGTTCTTCGGACTGCTGCATGGGGAATTTCCTTTCGGCGCCAACCACCGAGCTGTGGACCTCATTACCACTTGCGGGCAGACAAGTTGGCCCCCGCGGTCACTCACCGACTCACCGGGACATGAGATGCCAGGATGCTAAGCAGGCGGCAACTTGTTTGGCAATCTGCCGCCGAGCCGCCACGACAGCCCGAACCGCGGTCCCCAAATGCTCGATTGAGCGGAGAATCCGAATTCACGCCGCTCAGCTGAGCAGCGGCGTAATTCCATCCGGACAGACCGGGCGTTACCCCCCGCCCCGCGGCACGGCCGTTCACGTGGACTCAACGCAAAGTGACCGCGGAGGAGCGGAGAATTTTCCCGCGAGGGGATTCGCCGTCGGGCGGGTTCTCCCCTAATGCCCCGCTATATCGCCGGACACCGCAGCGTCACCCGTGCCTCCCCGGAGGAGGCCGCCTCGGGCGTGAGGTCCGGGCCGCTCGGCAGCATGTTCAGCATCGGCGAGGGCATGGTCCGCGCCTCGACACCCTCGTAGCCCAGTGCCTTCACGCCCTCCTGGGACAGCAGCCGGTACTTCACACCCTCGTCCGTCACCAGGTACGTCGTGTCGCCCAGCGCGCTGCCGCCCGCTCCCAACGCCCTGACCAGCGCGCCCTTTCCGGCTTCCACGGCGATGGCGTCGACCTTCAGACACCCCGGGACGACCTCGGGGGCCGGTGGCAGCACGGCCCGGGGCAGTGTGCTCTCGGGCAGCAGGGACGTGCCCACCCGCACACCACTCTTTGTGGAGTCGACGGCCGCGCACGCGACGGAGCCGGTGGCGACGCCGACCGCCCCCGGCGGCTTCTCGGGCAGCCTCGCCGAGCTCGCCGCCAAGTCCTCGGCCCCCGGGGCGAGATGCTCGGTCAGCGCGTCGGCCCCGAGCGTCGCCACGGTCGCGGGGGCTCCCCCGTACGCCTCCGCACGGGTCCGGGGGTCGCCCAGCAGAAGAGCCGCGCCGGTGGCCGTCAACGGGACCAGACCCTCCCGTTGGAGCACGTGATAGCGGGGCTCCGTACCCGGCACGTCGACCCGGAAGACCTGCCCGGTTCTCGTGCTCCGGCCCGCCAGCGCGGGTCCGTTCGTGCCTCGGCCGGGCACCTTCACCGGGGCCAGATCCGGTCCCTGGGGGAAGGCGTCGAGGAACGCGGCCGCCACGGGGCGGGGGGTGACGTCCCCGTAGCCCAGGGCCTCGGCAGCGTTCGCCGCCTTGTCCAGGCGCAGCCGGCTGCCCTGCCACAGCAGATACGTGGCGCCGTCGGGCCCGGCGACCAACAGGCCGTCCGCTGCGCCCAGTTGCCGTCCGCCCGGTACGTTCTGGGGCTCGTCGGAGCCGAGGACGAGCGCCGTGGTCGGCGTGACGACACCCGTGGTCCTCGGGACAAGGCCGGAACACACCAGCCACGGCTCGTTGTCCAGGTCACCGGCGGCCGGCAGCGCCTCGGGGCCGTCCGGGATGCCGATGGGTGTCCCGTGCGGTGTGCCGGCGAGCGAGGAGGTCCCCACCGTGGTGACGCCGAGGTCGCCGCCGGCTATCAACTGGGCCGACGCGTAGTTGCGTACGGGGTGCAGCCGTCCGTCCAGGAACAGGTAGCGCGCCCCTGTCTGTTTGTCGACGATGAGGTCCTGGGACGTACGCCAGGAGTCGTTCCCGCCCGGTTTGATGAGCCCGAAGACGAAGGCCCCGGCGCACACCAGCACGGCGATGACCACGCCTATCGCGGCGCCGCGGTTGGTTCTGCCCAACGGGCTCTCCGGGTCGTCGGGCTCGGACCTCAGCATGGCCGAGGCCAGTCTCCCCATGACGAAGAGATGCGCCTGTACCTGGTCTCGCTTGCTGTGCATGGTCGCGTTCTCCCGGTCAGCCGTTGATGCCGCGAAGCATGCCGTAGACGCCCATCGACCAGAGAACCAGCGGCAGCAGGCTGATGGCGGCGAGCGAGTGCAGCAGTTCGGCCGCGCGTCCCCAGTACGGCAGCAGACGCCGCCCGGGCACGGTCCATGAGGCGATCGTGATCGTGGCCGCCAGCGCCAGCAGACCGGCCGTCAGGGTCAGCCGGTCCTGCGGACCGGCGGCGCGGGCCGCGACGAGCAGCAGCAGGGCCGTGCCCCAGACGCCCGCCGTGGTCAGCGCGAGCCGCTGCCAGACGTTGCCCAACCCCCTGCTGTGCAGCAGCAGCAGCAGCGACAGGGCCACGACGGTGAGGACTCCGGACAGGCCCGGCTCGGTCACGAGCGCCGCGAGGCACGGCAGACAGATCAGGCCGATGGCCGTGTAGAAGGCGGTCATCCAGCCGTCCGCCAGCGTCGCGCGCACCTCGACGTCGGAGGCGGGATACGGGTCGATGCCCTGCTGCAACTGCTGGACGTTGGTGGGCAACGGCGGCATCCGCATGCCGGAGAGCCGGAACGACAGCGAGGGGACGAAGCCGCCGAACAGCACCACCACGACGGCGACGACGCCGGCCGCCTGCTCGGGCGCCAGATCCAGGATGACCAGGACGGCGCCGAGCGCCCCCGCCACGGCGACGGAGGCCGTGCCGAGGAACAGCGCCGGGTAGGTGCCGACCGCGGCCAGCGCCAGGACCGCCGCGCCGCCGCCGGAGGCGGCCGCCGCCAGCAGTCGTGCGCCCAGCACGGCGTCACCGTCCGCACCGCCCAACTCACCGCCGGGCAGCAGCCAGCCCGCCAGCGCGAAGTAGGGAACCGCCATGAGGCCGAGCACCGAGCCCGCCCCGGAGTCGCCGACGGCCCGGGCCGCGGAACCCGCTCCGGCGAGCAGCAGCAGTCCGGCGGCCGAGGCCACGAGCGCACGCAGCCAGCCAGCCGATCCCGGCAGGGCCAGGAACACGATGCCGAGGGTGAGCGCGGCGACGGCCATGCCGTGCAGCAGACGCCGGCTGGCTTCCGCGCTCCAACTGTGCGGGCGCTGCTGCATGGTGGTGGAGATGCCGTCGACCAGGTCGTCGAGGTGCACCTCCGGGAGCGCCTCGGTGCGCGGGCGCAGACAAAGGGCCTCACCGTCACGCAGGCCGAGGGAGTCCAAGGTACTCTCGGGGTCGAGCGGTGGGCCGCCGAGGCGTTGCAGTACCCAACCGCCATGCTCCAGGCCGGATTCCTCCAGGTCGTCGCCGCCGTAACCGATCACTGTGGGCAGCAGATCGGCAACGGAGACATCGGAAGGTACGGCCAGGTCGACGGTCCTGGCCGGGGCACGTACGGTGACGCGGCACAGGCTTGCCGCCTGAATATCAGTCATGGGCTTCGTGTTCACGCTTTCTGGCGGACCGCGAGACACGCGGTGGCTGGAATCCCGCTGAAGATACAACGTCCCGTGCAGCGTTCCACAGAGTCCATTCGGAAAATCTGCGGCATGGCGCGGGACTCTACTTCATCCAATTGACTTCATCCAATTGACTTCATGCGCAATGCGAGGCGTCCCGCTTTCACTTCGGCGACTCCGGTAAACGCCGGATTGCGCCGCGGCGTTGCCACGGAAATCGTTGCGACATCTTCGAGGAGGCCATTCGTTGAGCGTGATCCTGTTCCGCAGGCCGGCACGCCGCAAAGGTCCGGAATTGCCGGCGGGAGAGCTGAGTCTTCAGGAGCCGCCGACACTTCCCGAAGTCGTGCCGGACAGTTCAGCGGTGTGGACGTACTTGCCGATGGCGCTCATGTCCGTCTCCATGATGCTGATGTTCATGCGGCCCGGTATGACCCGGTCCAGCGGCGGATTCATCTACATCGCGCTCGGCCTGATGGTGGTCGCCTCCGCGGCGATGATGGTCGGCCAGGTCATGAAGCGCAACAGCGAACGCAAGCAGCGGATGAAGGGCGAACGCCGCGACTACCTGCGCTATCTGCGCCAGACGCGGCGCAAGGTGCGGGCCACCGTCGTCGAGCAGCAGCGCGCCCTGTCCTGGCGCCATCCCGAGCCCGACGCGCTGTCCTCCTTCGTGCGCACCACACGGCTGTGGGAACGCCGGGCGTCCGACGAGGACTTCGCGGAGGTCCGGATGGGCGTCGGTGACCAGCGCATCGGAATGAAGCTGACCCCGTTGTCGACCAAACCCGTCGAGGACCTCGAACCGCTGTCCGCGCACGCCCTGCGCAGCTTCACCCGGGCCTACTCGACCGTGCGCGACCAGCCCATCGCGATCTATCTGCGGGCCTGGTCGAAGGTGCTCTTCCGCGGCGACGAGGAGCGGATACGGGGTCTGGTGCGCGGCCTGCTCGGCCAGTTGGCGGTCTTCCACTCCCCCGACGACCTGTGGATCGCTCTGTGTGTGTCGGACGAGCGGCGGGCCGAGTGGGAGTGGGCGAAATGGCTCCCGCACAGCCTTCACCGGCACGAGGAGGACGGCGCCGGGCCGGTCCGGATGATCACCTCGGCCTTCAACGAGCTGGAGGGCCTGCTCGGTGCGGAGTTCCTCGAGCGCCCGGGCGCCGACCCCGAGGCCGTGCCGGGGCGCGAGGAGCCGTACACGGTCATCGTGATCGACGGCTGCACCGTTCCCGCGGGCCATCGCCTGGACGGCCAAGGGTTCCGCAACGCGGTGGTGCTCGACCTCACCGGAGCCCTGGCCTGGAAGCCGGGCCGTACCACCCTGCGCCTCGAGGTGGACGAGGACAGCGTCGCGCTGGTGCGCACGGACCGCGACCGCAAGGAACAGTCGACGGCGCTCGGCAGACCCGACCGGTTCGGCCCGGTGGGCGCGCAGGCACTCGCCCGGCTGCTCGCGCCCTACCGGATGACCATCGGCGGCGGCGACTCCAAGCCGTTCTCCAACGACGTCGAACTGACCGCCCTGTTGAACATTCCCGATCTGCACCAGCACGAGCCGGCCACGCTGTGGGAGCGGCACACCGGTGCGGCACGGCTCCGGGTCCCCATCGCGGTCAGCGACGAGGGCAGGCCCGTGGAACTGGACATCAAGGAGTCCGCGCAGGGCGGTACGGGCCCGCACGGCATGCTCATCGGGGCCACCGGCTCCGGCAAGAGCGAGCTGTTGCGCACCCTGGTGCTGAGCCTGGCGCTGACCAACTCCTCCGAGACGCTGAACTTCATCCTCGTCGACTTCAAGGGCGGCGCGACCTTCCTCGGCCTCGACGAGCTGCCGCACACCTCCGCGGTCATCACCAACCTCGCCGACGAGGTGTCGCTGGTCGCCCGTATGCAGGACGCCCTGCACGGCGAACTGATACGCCGTCAGGAACTGTTGCGCGCCGCCGGGAACTACACCTCCGCCCTGGAGTACGAGAAGGCACGGGCTTCCGGGGTGCCGTTGCAACCGCTGCCCAGTCTGTTCGTCGTGGTCGACGAGTTCAGCGAACTGCTGTCCGCACACCGGGACTTCATGGAGCTGTTCGTGATGATCGGGCGGCTCGGGCGGTCGCTCGGGGTGCATCTGCTGCTTGCCTCGCAGCGGCTGGACGAGGGGCGCATGCACCAGTTGGAGAGCCATCTGTCGTACCGGATCGGCCTGCGCACCTTCTCCGCGATGGAGAGCCGCGGCGTGCTGGGTGTGCCGGACGCCTACGAACTGCCGGCTCAGCCGGGCGCCGGTTTCCTCAAGAGCGGTGTCGACGCGCTGACCCGTTTCCGTGCCGCGTATGTGTCGGGCCCCTACGAGCGCCGCCGCGCCGTCGTCCAGGCGCAGGTGGCGCGTCAGGTGGTGCCGTGGACGGCGGAATGGGTGGTGCCACGTACCCTCGCGGACCCCGATCCGACGGGCGGGGGCGGCGAGGAGGAAGAGGAACCGGAGGCGGAGGGCCCCGACGCGGAGAGCGGCGAGACGCTGCTGTCGGTGGCGCTCGACCGGCTGCGGCACGCGGGCCCGCCCGCCCACCAGGTCTGGCTGCCGCCGCTCGGCAGCCCGGCCACCCTGGACCAGATCCTGCCCCCGCTGACCCCGGATCCGCGGTACGGCCTCACCACGGCCGACTGGCCGCTACGGGGCCGGCTCACCGTACCGGTGGGCGTTGTGGACCGGCCGTTCGACCAGCTCCGCGATCTGCTGACGGTCGACCTCTCGGCGGCCGGGGGTCATGTGGCCATCGCCGGTGGCCCGCAGAGCGGCAAGAGCACCCTGCTGAGGACCCTCATCACCGCGCTCGCCCTCACCCACACCCCGCGTGAAGTGCAGTTCTACTGCCTGGACTTCGGCGGTGGCACGCTCGCCGCCCTGGATGAGCTGCCGCACATGAGCGGGGTGGCGGCCCGGGTGGACGCGGAGCGGGTGGGCAGGGTGATCGCCGAGGTCAGCACGCTGCTCAGCAAGCGGGAGCGGTTCTTCCTGGAACACGGCGTCGACTCGATGCCCACGTACCGCAAGCGGCGCGCGGCGGGCGAGTTCCCCGACGAGCCGCACGGTGACGTCTTCCTCGTCGTCGACGGCTGGTCCACCGTGCGCCAGGACTTCGACCGGCACATCCCCAGCTTCAACGCGCTCGCGGCCCGCGGACTCAACTACGGCGTCCATCTGGTGATCACCACCGCCCGCTGGGTGGAACTGTCGTCCTCCGTGCGTGACCAGACGGGCACCCGGCTGGAGCTGCGGATGGGCGATCCGATGGACTCGCAGATCGACTCCCGCAAGGCGGGGGCGATTCCGCGCAGCCCCGGCCGTGGCCTGACCAGCGACAAGCTGCACTATCTGTCGGCGCTGCCGCGCGTGGACGGGGTCGAGGACGCCGACGACCTCGCCGACGGCGTCGCCGGTCTCGTCGCCGCGATCGGGGAGAACTGGGCGGGGCCGCCCGCGCCCCGGGTACGGATGCTGCCGGCCCGGCTGCCCGTGGCCGAGCTTCCGGAGCCGGAGGGAGACCTCGGGCTGCGGATCGCCATCGGCCTGGACGAGAACGAACTCGCCCCCGTGTGGCACGACTTCGCCGAGAACCCGCACATGATCGTGGTGGGCGACACGGAGTGCGGCAAGACCAACCTGCTGAAGGTGATCGCCAGGGGCATCACCGAGCGGTACACCCCGGCCGAGGCCCGCATCATGACGGTGGACTACCGGCGAGAGCTGGTGGAGAGCATCCCCGAGCGCTACCGGCTCGGCAACGCCGTGTCCCTGGACATGCTGAAGGACCTCGTGGACGGGGCGGCCAGGGCGGTCCGGGGGCGGGTTCCGGGCGAGAACATCGCGCCGTCGCGGATGCGGCTGTGCGACTGGTGGCAGGGGCCGCGGCTGTTCATCCTGGTCGACGACTACGACATGGTCGGCAGCGGGCCCATGGCCCAGCCGTTCGCCCCGCTGCTCGACCATCTCGCGCTCGGCCACGAGGTCGGTCTGCACCTGATCGTGGCCCGCTCCTCCGCGGGAGCCGGGCGCGGTCTCAACGAGTCCTTGATGCGCAGACTCCAGGAGGTCAACACGCCGGGCCTGCTGATGTCCTGCCCGCCGAGCGAGGGGTACCTCTTCGGCAGCGTAAAGGGCCGCGAGCTGATCCCCGGCCGGGCGGTACGCATCGCCCGCCGCAAAACCCTCCAGATCCAGACCCCGCAGCTGGAGGCCACCCCCTGATGCCCCACCCCACCCACCCACCGCACACGCCCGACTGCTGCGCCCTGCCCGGCTCCCGGCAGGGGGCGGAAGTTCGCGCTGCCGCCGGCGCGTACCCGACCGCCGGCGGGGACGAGGCAGCGGTCCGAGCCGGGATCGTCGCGGACGGTTGCGTCGTTCTCGGGCCTCCGCGGCCCTCCGGGGCCGGCCGGGACGCCAACCACCGCTCCGCCATGGCCGCGGAAGACCTCCCCCGTACCGGGTCTGTCCGGCCGGGTCGTCAAGTGCCCGGCGTCAGCCCGCCGTCGGAGTGCCGGGGGCGGGCTCTCGTACGGGATGCACTCGGGCCGGCAGCACGACGGGCGCGGGTGCCGGGCACCGCAGGTCCCGGCAGGTCGGCCGGGCGGGGGCCGAACGGTCTCGGGGAGGCGGGATACGTTCCCGCGTCGTTCTGTGCGGCACGAGGACCGGCCGCGCTCCCGCCCAGCCGTCGGCTTCCCGCCACCGGCGGCCCGCTACGGCTGACGGCCCGGCGGCAGCCAGTTCCTGGCGCGGCCACGGGGCAGTACCGCAGCCAGGGCCGCGACCAGCAGGACCACCGCGAGTCCCGCACCCGCGATCGCCAGGGCCCGGTTCCGGGGGCCGACGTCCGCGGGTTCCGGGAAGTGTGCGGGGGCCGGCTGTACGGCGGCCACCTCGCCCTTTTCCGGTACGACCGACAGCGCGGCGTAGGGGTCGAGTCGAGGGGTGTCCGACGGATAGCTGGTCGCGAGCAGTCGCGCGGAGACCTCCGCGGCGCTCATCCCGGGGTGGAACGCCCGTACGAGCGCGGCGGCCCCCGCGGTACCGGCCGCCGCCAGCGAGGCGCCGGAGCCGATGTAGTGGCCGGAGCCCTTCGGCCCGACGCTGACCATGGAGCTGCCGGGCGCCGACAGGTCCGGCTCGTAGGCGGGCGGAGCTTTCTGCTGCCGGACGCCGTTCGGCCCGAAGTCCACGACGGCCAGCACGCCGGGCGCGGCGGCCGGCCAGTACGGCCCCTCCGGCATCGCACCGTCCGGCCCGAGTTCCTCCTTGGTCACGGCGTCCGGAGCCGCGGGGGCGACCACGAGTGCGTCACGTTGCGCCGCGTAGGCCGCGGCCGCGGTGAGCTCCGCCCTTCCGGTGTCCAGGGCGTGACCGACGTAGATGACCTGCGCGCCCCGGTCCGCCGCCGTACGGATTCCGAGGGCGACGCGCTGCGCCGAGGGCACGCCGCGGTCGTCGGTCCCCCGCAGGGCGATGATCCCGGCCTCCGGGGCCACGCCGGTGATACCGCTGCCCGTCTCCGGGGCGGCCGCGATAAGACCGGCGGCGAAGGTTCCGTGTCCCACACAGTCCTCGCCGGCCCCGCCGAGGGCCGTCACCCGCCCGGACAGGCTGGGCACGCCGGAGGAGACACCGGTGTCGACCACCGCGACCGTCACCCCGGCCCCCCGGGAGATCCGCTGGGCCCGCGACAGCCCGAGCGTGATCTGGGACCACGCCGCGGCGGTGGCGGTCTCCTCCGAGGCCCCGGTGCACGGACTGTCCTCACCCAGTCGCAGGGGCAGTGGAGGCAGCAGCGTGACGCCCGGGTCGCCGGCCGCCTCCGCGACGGCGGGCACGCAGGTGAGCGGCAGGATCACGGCGGCAGCCAGCACGGGACGCACATACCTGTATTTCATGATGCTTCGCATCATACCCCTGATATGCGCATGACATACTCGAATTGCGTACAGGGCAGGGCAAAGACCAAGAAAAACGAGGAGGTTCGAGGCGCGTGGCACGGCAAATACTCACGGTCTGCCCGGAACGGACGGACACCTTCCAGACGATCGGTGAGGCACTGGCCCAGGCGCGCACGGGAGCGGTGATCCGGGTACGCCCGGGGCGCTACGCCGAGAACCTCGTGATCAGGAACCGGGTCACGATCGTCGCCGAGGGCGAGCCGGGAGCCGTCGAGATCTCCCCCCGCGCCGGCACCGCCGTCAGCCTCATGGCCGACGCCGTCATGCTCAGCGGTCTGACCCTGCGCGGACGGGACAAGGAACTGGCGGTCGTGGACGTACCGGCCGGCCAGGCCGCCCTCGACGGATGCTCCGTGACCGGCTCGGGGTGGACGGCCCTGCTGGTCCGCGGCTCTGGCTCGCTGGCCGCCCGCGGCTGCGAGGTCAGCAACCCCGGCGGCGCCGGGATCGTCGACTCCTCGGACGCCGAGAGCGTCATCGAGGACTGCGTGTTCCAGAACTTCGGCACCTCCGCGGTGGTCATCGGCGAGACCGCCCGTCCCCTGATCCGCGACTGCCGGATCCGCGGCGCGCGGGCCAACGGCATCCTCGCCAGCGGTGAGGCCAGGGGCACCGTGGACGGCTGCGACATCTCCGGCACCGACAAGCCCGCCATCGCCCTGGAGGGCCACAGCTCGACCCGGGTCGTACGGTCCACCGTCCACCACACCTCGGTGGGCCTGCTCGTGTCCAGCGTCTCCCGCCCGGAGATCGAGGACACCACGTTCGAGTCCATCACCCAGAGCGCCATCGTCATCTCCGGCGGGGCCGACCCGCTGCTGCGCCGCTGTGTCACCCGGCGCACCAAGCACAGCGGACTGCTCGTCCTCGACCGCTCACGCGGAACCCTGGAGAACTGCGAGTTCCACAGCTCCACCCAGCCCGCCGTCCGGGTCGTCGAGGGCAGTGCCCCGCTGCTGCGGGACACGGTGGTCAGCGACTGCGCAGACGCCTCGGGGGCGGTGGTCCTGGCGGACGACTCCACCGCCGAGTTCGAACGTCTCGACGTACTGGACGCGGCCGGGGTCGGCATCTCCGTCCGCTCCTCCGCCAACCCGCTGCTGCGCCGCGCCCGGATCACGGGGGCGGGCGGCCACGGCATCGAGTTCGGCGACGACGGCCGCGGGCGCCTGGAGCACTGCGAGATCGAGTCCGCGGGCGGCTGCGCGATGAGCATCGACGACGACGCCGACCCCGAGGTCAGCGACACGGTGATGCGGTCCTCCGCCCGCTCGGGCGTACTCGTCGGCGAACACGGCCGGGGCACCCTGCGGGACTGCGAGATCAGCGACAGCGCCGACGCGGGCGTGAGCGTCCGGGACGGCGCGGAGACCGCGCTGGAACGGGTCCGGGTGAGCGGTTCGAAGGCCCACGGGATCCAGGTGTCGCGCGGTGGCCGGGCCACGCTCACCGGCTGCGAGGTCACCGGCAGCACGGGCGACGGGATACGGGTCGACAGCGACGAGCCCGTCTCCGTCACCCGGTGCGTGGTGCGCGGCAACCGGGGGGCGGGGCTGCGGCAGGGCGGCCCCGGCGACCGGCTCTCGGTCGACTTCCTGACCAGCGCTGACAACGGCGCGGCGGACAGCTGGGGCGAGTCGGCCGAGGGCGGCGGCGAGGGCGGGGCGCCCGGCCGGTCGTCCGGGAAGGAGCCCGAACCGGAGGGCCCGCTGGCCGCGCTGGAGTCGCTCGTCGGTCTGGCCAACGTCAAGCACCAGGTGAGCACCCTGGTCAACCTCAACCAGCTGGCGGAACGCCGGCGCCGGCTCGGCATGCCGGTGCCCTCGATGAGCCGGCATCTCATCTTCGCCGGCCCCCCCGGCACCGGAAAGACCACCGTCGCCCGGCTGTACGGGAGCATCCTGGCGGACCTGGGCGTGCTGCGCAGCGGACATCTGGTCGAGGTCGCCCGGGCCGACCTGGTGGCCCAGATCATCGGCGGTACGGCCATCAAGACCACCGAGGCCTTCACCAGCGCGCTGGGCGGCGTGCTGTTCGTCGACGAGGCCTACACCCTCACGCCCGAAGGAGGATCCTCCAACGACTTCGGCCGCGAGGCCGTCGACACCCTGCTGAAACTGATGGAGGACCACCGCGACGACGTGGTCGTGGTCGCGGCCGGATACTCCGAGCAGATGGAGTCGTTCCTCTCCGCCAACCCGGGCCTCGCCTCCCGGTTCACCCGCACCATCGAGTTCGGCAACTACGCCGTGGACGAACTCGTCACCATCACCCAGAGCATGTGCGCCCACAACCAGTACGAACTCGGGCCGCTGACCCGGGAGGCGCTGGCCGTCCGCTTCGAGGGGATGACCCGTGACGCCTCCTTCGGCAACGGCCGGGCCGCCCGCGGGGTCTTCGAGGAGATGGTGGACCGGCAGGCGTTCCGGCTCGCTTCCATGCCCGACCCGGCCGAGAGCGACCTGACCCTGCTGCTGCCGCAGGACGTGGGAGACGCGGAGGCGGCGGCCGTCGACGGAACACCCCAGCAGGCGGACGACGCGGCCGACCCCATGGACGAACTCACGGCCATGGTGGGTCTCGGTGCGGTGAAACGCGAGGTCTCCGACCTGGTCAACCTGCTGTCCAACGCCCGGCAGCGGCTGGCGGCGGGGCTGCCCTCACCCAGGATCAGCAATCATCTGGTCTTCACCGGTCCGCCCGGCACCGGCAAGACCACGGTGGCCCGGCTGTACGCCAGGCTCCTGCACTCGCTGGGGGTGCTGCCCCGCTCCTCCCTGGTCGAGGTGGCCCGGGCCGACCTCGTGGGCCAGTACATCGGGCACACCGCGCAGCGCACCAAGGAGGTCTTCACCAGCGCGCTGGGAGGCGTGCTGTTCATCGACGAGGCCTACACCCTCACCCCCGAGGGCTCCTCCAACGACTTCGGACGCGAAGCCGTCGACACCCTGCTGAAACTGATGGAGGACCACCGCGACGAGATCGTGGTCATCGTCGCCGGATACACCGGGGAGATGGAGCGCTTCCTCGCCTCCAACCCCGGGCTGACCTCGCGGTTCTCCAAGTACGTGCAGTTCGAGGACTACAGCACGGAGGAACTGGTCACCATCGTCTCCCGGCACGCCGCCACGTCCGGCTACGAGTGCGGCACCGACACCCTCGCGGCGCTGCGCGCCCATGTGGACGCGATCCCCCGGGACCGCTCGTTCGGCAACGCCCGGCTCGCCCGCCAGTTGCTGGAGTCCATGATGACGAGTCAGGCCCGCCGGCTGGGCGGGGTCCTGACGCCCAGCCTCGACGACCTCACGACGCTGCTCCCCGAGGATCTGGCGCCCGAGAACCGTCCCGCAGGGCACCGGACCACCCTGTGAGACGGCACCGAGCCACCCTGTGACGCGCGAGCGCCCGCCGGAGAACCGATCCGGCGGGCGCTCGCGTCTCTCAGACAGGCGTCACACGGTGAACCGCACGGCTTCGAGCCAGAAGTCCTTGTCCATGGTGCCGCCGAAGATGTAGTTGTTCTTGGTCTCGGGGGTGTCGCACGCCTGAACCTGCCATCCACGGTCACGGAGGTGCACGGTCTGGCAGATCGTGCCCTTGGCCCCGTTCACGCTGATGGCGAAACCGCCCATGTTCGGGGCCGAGTCCGAGGCCGTTCCGATGGTCAGGTTGACGCCGACGGCCGCGCCCTTCCACGCCTGCCCCTTCCATCCGGTGCCCTGGATCCACGGACTGGCGTCCACCCGGTTGGTGCCGGTCACAGCGATGTTGAGCGCCTTGATGGGCCGGTTCTGCCCCTCCGTGCCCGCCGTGGCGCCGTCGCACTGCGTGCCCTGCCAGCCCATGCCGGTCACATAGGCCCGGTAGCAGACGTGTTTGCCCGGGTTGCGGTCGGCCAGCTGCAGAACCGCGTACGCCGCGGTGCCGACCGCGGGCCCGGCCGCCTGACGCTGTACCGAGCCGGAGTTGCTGTTCGTCGTGCCGGAACCGGAGTTGGTCGTCGTCGACTTCTTCTGCGTCGACGTCTTCGGTGTCTGCTGTGTCTTCGGGGCGCTGTCGACCGGGACCTCGGTCAGGGCCGGCGCCGCACCGGCCGCGCCGTCGTCCGCGCCCGCCGCGCCGACGGACTTCGCCTTCTCGCTCGCCTTCCCGCTCGGCGTCGCGGGGGCCTTCCCGCTCGCGTCGGACGTGGGTGAGGCCGGGGCGTACTCGCCCTGCGGCGCGCCCGGCTGGTCGTCCCCGAGGACGGCGTCCGTCGCGGAGACCGCGGCCTTGTCCTCCTTCTCGTCGGAGCCGCCCGTGGCCAGGATCAGCAGCGGCACCACGAGCAGGATCGAGCCCGCGATGGCCGCGGCGGCGAGCAGCGGCTTCTTCGGATTCCCGGACGGCGGTTCACCGCCCCCGCGTGCGGCCGCCTCGCCGGACGCCCCGAACCCGCCGGCCCCGGCGGCGGCCGACGCCACCTGGGTACGCCCACGTCCCACCGCTTCCGGCTGCGCGGCCGGTGCGGCGGCCGGTGCGGCGGCCGACGCAGCGCTCGCTTCCGCTTCCCCCTCCGCGGTCGTCCCGCTCGTGGTGACGGCCGCCCCGAGGCCCGCCGCTCCACCCGAGGAGGTGTCCGGTCGCGACGGGGCCGCGTCCCCGCTCCCGCTCTGCCCGCTCTCGCCCCGGGCCGCACCGGCGGCCGGCGGCACCGCGGGCGCCAGCGCCTGCCGCGGATCGGCTCCCACCGGCCCGAGCGCGAACGCCCTGCGCACGGACGACCCGCCCGCGGCAGCCGGTGGTTCCGTACTCCCGGCAGCCGGGGAACCCTCCGACGACCCGTCCGGGGAGGATCGGTTCTGACGAATTGCCATCATTGTCCTTTGACGTCGTAGGTGAACTGTGATGCGGTCCCGTGCCTGCCCGGGAGTGGTCCCGGAGCGCCCGCCCGGCTATCCGCCATAGCCCACGGGTCCGGTGCAGCGGTCCGGCCAGTTCCGCCCCTCGTCCACGGGGAGGCCCTTGGCGATCGCCTCTTCGAGGTGGGTGAGCGCCTTGAGGTCCGGCTGGCCGAGCTCCCGCGCCCCGTCCAGGTGTTCCTCGGCGGTCGCGTTGCCGGCCAGCTCGCGCAGCAGCACCACAGGGGCGCCCCCGGGCACCGTCCGTACCCCCAGCACGCGGAAACCGGTCCCCGGCACGAAGACGATCTCGTCGAACGCCTCCGGGGATCCGGCCGACCGGTCGAGCAGTTGACGCACTTTGCGCCCGGTGGAGGACCAGATCGCGTAGCGCACACCGGTTCCCGCGGGAAGCGCCGAGGGCCGCGCCAGAGCGCTGAGCGGCCCCGGTTCCTGCAGGAGGGTGCCGACCGCGGGCTCTGGCCCGGTCGCGTCCCCTCCGCGCAACGCCACACCCCGGTAGGACGGCAGCCGTCGCAGAGCGGACGCCAGGCACCCGGCGTAGGGCAGCAGGCGCCCCTCACCCGTGCGGATGTCGCGGATCAGCTCGCGATGGTGCAACGGCCCTTCCTCGGCGGTGAGATAGACGTGCGCGGCGACGAGCTCGATCCTCGCCGCCTGCAGTTCCTGGCCGCGCAGTGCGGGCATCCGCGTGAGAACGCGGGAGACGGCGGCGGCATGCCGCTCCCAGACGGCCGCGGCGAGGTCACGGAACGCCGCCTGCTCGGCCGCGCCGCTGACGTGTCCTGGGCCGAACGGAGGACGAACGGCTCGCGTCGCGGACGACCGTGCCGGCTCCGGCCGCGGCTCCGGAGCCGGTACGTGACTCTCTGGACCGGGCTTCTCGGGCTCTCCGCCCGCCCCGCCGGGGGACCGGCGTGCCCGCGCTTCGTCGCCGGTCGCCGAACGTCGCGACGCGGGGCCGGCGATCGACGTATCACCGGAGACGTTCGCCGAGGTGCCCGCGACCGTTCCGGCGTCGCCGTCCGCACCGGACGACCTCTCCGGCTCCGTACCCCCGACGGCACCGCCTGCCGAATCGCGCTCAGACGCCTCGGCCTCCCCCGAACCGCCGGGTGACGGCCCGTCGGGCGAGGCGGCGGGCACGTACGGCGGTGCCTCCGCGACGGGACGGCGGCCGGGCGGCGTACGCCCGGCCGAGAGAAGTGATCCCGTCTCCCGTACGACGGGCCGAACGGCCACCGAGGCGCTCCCGGTCCCGGCCGGGGTTCCCGTCGGCCCGGAAGAGACCACGTGCCGCGCGGAAGGCGTCGCCGGCCCCGGAACGGCCCTGTGCTCGCCCGATGCCGTGGCGGACCGGGTGACCGCGGTCTCCTCGGCGGCCTCCTCCCGAAGCAGCGAGCCCTCCGTGACCGTGGCGGTGGAGTGCGACACGGTGGCGGCAGTTGCGGGCGCGCGCGGCCCCGCACCGGCTCCGGGGCCCGTGTGGGCCGTGACATAGCGGATGCCCAGCACCCCGTGTTCGGCCGCCAGCCTGCGCAGTCGGCCCTCCTCGGTGGTGAGCCTGCCGCGCACCAGCAGCGTCGTCCTCGCCCGGGCACCCGCATCCAGGCCGCCCAGGAGCAGGTCCAGCGCGGGCCACAGCGAGGCGTCCAGCGGCTGTCCCGGCACCCCCAGTTCGATGGCACAGGTGTCCGGGTCCACGGCCGGCCCCGCGAGCGGAGGGCGGGGACCGTCCTGTTCCCACAGGGCGAGTCCGGCCCGCGTCACCATGACCTGCCAGCGGTCCGTCAGCCGTACGGTCCCCGGTTCCGTGCCGTCGGCGAGCCAGTCGGGCGGGTGGCTCGCGACCAGGCGGGGGGCGGGAGTTCGCCCCAGCGCGTCGGCGGGTCCGCAGGCCACGGAGGACACGAAGGGCTGCCAGCTCGGTGTCCCGTCGGTGCCTACCAGGGTCGGCCGCGGGGCCGCTCCGGGCGGCGCGTGGTCGGGCAGCAGCGGCAGTCCCGTGAGCACTTCCACCTCGCCGCCCAGCATGTCGGCGACCGACTGGCCGAGACCCAGCAGGTCACGGCGGCCCCCCGGGGCCAGCCGGACCCGGGACCGCTGCGCCACCGGCAGCGCCGCGAGCACGGCGGCCACCTCGTCGGCCGGGACGTTCTCCGCCCGGAGGGCACCGACCAGCACGGCGGGATGCTCGGAGTCGACGGGCACCGCGAAGCACAGATCGTCGGGGTGGGGTCCGGGGGCATCGGCCGGACGCATCAGCACGCCCGCCGGTATCTGGTCCACCACACAGCCACCCGTCGTGTGCGAGGGCACCCTGCCCAGCGCCTCCTGCCACCCGGGGGCCGGGGCACGCGGGCCCAGTTTGCGGGGTGCCTCACCGGGCGCGAAGTGCCACCATCCGCACCCGGGCCGGGAGTCTCCGTACACGAAGAGCACACCGCCGGGGGTGACCAGGACGGTTCCGTCCGGAGCGGTCACCTCCAGCCCCCAGGCGTCGGCGATCCTGCGGGCCACGCAGGGCTGGTCCGGCCGGTCGTCGCCGGCCCCGGACATGACGAGCCGGATCCGGGTGATGTCCTTCGCGCGCAGGGAGTCGAGGAGAGCCCCCAGCCGGGACCAGTGGCCGGCGTCGGGCCCGCCTGCGTCGGCGGAGCCGACCATCACCGTGACGACGTCCTCGTCGACGCTGACGGCACGGGCCACCTCGGCCAGGGTGGCCATCGGGAAGGAGTCGTCCTCGACCGAGCGTACGAGCAGCACGCCGTCGACGTCCTCGACGGGCGGGGCACCGCCGGTCCCCCGGTGTACGGCTCCGCCCGGGTCGCCGACCGGGTGCCGGGTGCCGCCCGGCGCGGCGGGCGGCCTGCCGCCCCGGCGGGAGAAGAGGGACGACCAGCGGCTCACGCGTCCGCCCCCCGTGCCACGCCGTCGTCCGCCGCGGTCATCGCGTCGCGTACGGAGTCGAGTTCCAGGGTCATGCTGACCGGGCCGGTGGGGTTGAGACAGAGCGCGTGCCCCTCGGGAACCCGCGGCACGAGGTCCTCGACCTTGACCAGTTCGAAGGCGAAACGGCCGGCGGTGTGCAGAAACACCGGCGAGGTGAAGAGCGGGACGACCGGGGTTCCGTCCGGGGTCGCGGCGCTCAGCGGGCCGCCGCCGGGTCCGGTGAGGACGGCCACCTCACGGCCGAGCAGCGCCTGTGCCACCGTCTCGCCGGGGCCGTAGCCGGTCGCGGCGAGCTGGATGGCCCGGTCCACCTCGTCCTCCGGTTCGGGCCAGCCGCGCGCACCGGGGGACGGCCGGTAGTCAGGGTTGTCCTGCCACTCCTCGATCTCGCCGGCCGGCCCCGACCGCCATCTGCCGGCCAGCGCCCACTCAGGGGGATTCCCTTCCCCGGACCACATCGGATCGACCATCCCCAGCCAGTGGTCCGGGGCGACCCTGCCGGCCTCACGGATCTCGTCCGGAACGGGCGGGAGTTCTTCGCCCGCGCCGTCGGCGCCCTGCTGGGTCATCGCTTTCCTCACTCGGTGGATACGTGGCTGGTCGATCACACGAGACCCCGGGGCCCGGGCGGCGAACGGAATCCGGCGGGAGAAGGGCCGGGAGCTGCCGCATGCGATCTCATGTGGCCGTTTCCACCATGTAGGCGTCCCTCGTCCGGTTCGGGCCGTCCGGGCCGTCGTACCAGAGGAGGCGGCGTGCGGTCGTCGCGTCCGTGACGACACCCGTGAGCAGGCCGCTCTCGAGGACGGTGCGGATGTCCTCGGCGCTCCGCGGACCGCCCGAGACGGCGATCAGCTCCGGAAAGCCGCGGAGCTGGGCGGCGCTCACCGAGATCGTGCGAGCGTTCACCTCCGTGGGAATCACGTTGCCGGCCGCGTCGAAGACATGACCGCACACTTCGGCGCACGCCCCGAGCGCCCCGTACGTCGCGCGCTCCCGCTCCGTCAGGGCGTCGTACAGCGGCGAGGCCGCGGCTTCCCACGCGCCGATGCCGACGACCGCCTTGGTGACCCCGCCGAAACGGTTCAGCGTCTCGGCGATGGCCGGCTGGCTCCTGAGGATCGAGGCCGTCGGCACGTCCGGCAGGAGGAACGGCGCGTAGAGGGGAAAGGCCCGGCCGCCGCCGGCCGCGGCGGTACGGCGGACCGCGGTCACCGCGGCGTCGTGTGCCAGGTCCGGTCCGTGCACTCCGGTCAGCTGGACCACCTCGCAGGAAGGCAGCCGGGTGACCGCCTCGCTGAGCGCCTCGACCGCACGGCTTCCGTCCAGGCCCAGGACGTCTGTCTCCTCGGCGATCTCCGAGACGAGCTGCGCGGCCGCCGTTCCGAGCCAGCGGGCGACCTGGCGGGCGTCCCCCGCCGCCGGCGTGCCGCCCTCACCGCGGGTCAGGTTGACGACGACGGCGTGCCTCAGCCCGAAACGCTCGGTCAGGGCCCGCGAGAGCGAGGCGTCGATCTCGGCCGGGACGGTGATGTCGATCCGCACGATGTTGTGGGCGACAGCGGCGTCGAGCAGACGGGCGACCCTGAACCGGCTGATGTCGAATTCCTCGGCGATCTCCACCTTCGACCGGTTCTCGAGGTAGAAGCGTCTGGCCACGGAGGCGGCGAGGAGCATGTCGACCGGCGCGGAGGAGGCCTGCGCCCCGGCGAACTCGTCCTCGCCGCTGTCGTTCCGCTGCGCTCGCATCAGCCGGTCCTGGTCGGGCCGGGGAAGAGGCGGCCGCGCGGACCACCGGCAGACCTCGGGTTCACCGGGCACCGGCGTGCGAGGCGTACGACGTCCGAGCCGACGATCCGACCCGCCTCCCGGCGACAGAGGGTCTCCGTCCGGGAATCGCGCCGTCCGGCACGCATGCCCGGCGCACTGTCCGCTGTGAACACGTCGCTCCTTCGTCAAGGTCTCACGCCACCGTGGGACAACTCGGGCCCCGTCGGCATCGGTTCGTCCACACCGCGCCTCCTGAGCGTCGGAGGCAGCGCCGGCTCCGTACAGAGGATGGCGGCGCCCCGGCGTGGGTAACGGGCCGGCGCGGGCCGAGCGGTTCTCGACCGGGCCTGGCGCAGACCGACATGCCCGGACATCGGCACCGCCGGACCATCATTCACAACCCTAGGGACCATTCGGTGGACCATCACGGGTCCGCCTACAACACTGCCCGCGAGGACAGCGGATTCTGCCCGCCCGTGCGCAGGCACAGGGTGCCGCCCTGTCGCGGCCCGATGTCCGCACCGGCATCCGCACCGAAACCTGTCCGTGGCAGGGCGGCGAAGGGAACGGGCCGGCATCGAGGGAGGAAGGCGTCCCCGCTGCGCTTCCCCGTCACCCCTCCCCGCTCGACCTCGTCCACACCCGACCGTGCGTGTCCCGGCCCGAGTGCCGGGCTCCCGGCCGTGCCTGCCGGTTCGCCGGACGTGCCTGCCGGTTCGCCGTCCGCGCGGCCCGTCGCAGCCGTACGGGACTGCCGTCAGTCCCCGCTGTCTCCGCGCGGCCCGCTGTCCGGCACCAGCCCCTGTCGGGCAAGGCTGCCGTCCAGCCAGGCCGCGGCCAGTTCCACCCGGGAGCGGCAGCCGGTCCGCTGGAACAGCCGTGTCAGCCGTTGTTCCACGGTCTTCTCGCTGCACGCCAGCCGGGCGGCGATCTGCCGGTTGGTGGAGCCGTCGCTCACCATGGCGATCACGCGCACGTCCGGCTCGCTGAGCCCTTCCCTGGCCGTACGACGTCTGGGGAGCGATACGTTCCGCCGCCGCGCCGCCTCGCCGAGCACGCTGCGGACGGGCGGCCCCATGTCCAGGGCGTGCACGCTCCGCGTCGCCTCGGCCAGCCACCGCAGGGGGTCGTCGCCGACGTCCGTCAGGCACTGGCAGCAGTCCACACTCAGGGGCAGGTCGACCCGCTGCTGTACCAACCGGTATGCGGCCAGCGCGCTGTCCGCGTCGCCGTGCACCATCCCGCGCCCCACGAGCACCGCCTCGTATGTCATGGGCGAGGCAGCCTCCTCGTGCAGTGCCTCCAAGTGCTCCAGCGTCTCCCGCGACGCCTCTCGGTCGTTCCCCCGCACCGTGATCGACAGAATCCGCAGCAGCACCCTGTCGACACCCGCGAGCAGTCCGTTCTCACGCGCCCGCCGCACGTCGCGCCACGCCTGGGCCAAGGCCTCGTCCGGATGCCCCGACCAGTACCGGACCCCCAGCCGCACCCGGGCCACCAGCGGATGGCCGACGGAGTCGGGGATCAGGTCCAGCCACTCGCGGGCGCGTCCGTACTCCCCGCGCATGAGCTGGATCTCGGCTGCCAGCGCCCGGGCCAGGTGCCCGACACCGGCCGCGCCGTCGGACCGGCCCCGCGTCTCGATCCGGCGGGCCCACGAGAGGGCACTGTCCCAGCGCCCCGTCAGATAGTCGCGCACCAGGGCGTGGTACCGCACGGCCGTGCTCTCTCCCACTCCGACGTACCGCTCACCGAGCACGGCCTGGAGAGCGCCCGCCAGATCCCCGTACGCGGCGGCGTTCCGCAGCCTGTCCAGGTCCGCTTCCCCGGGAGGGTTCCCTGCCGGCCGCTGCCGGGCACGCTCGAACTCGCCGCCGCTTCCCACAGCGGCGGCCAGCAGCCGCACTTCCCCGGGCGACGGGACCGGTCCGGAGCCGCACTCGTCGTCAGCCGACCCCGGCCGGAACGACATCGGGGTGACCGGGCCGATCCCGTACGCTCCGCCGAGCGCCGCCAGCCCGGCGGCGGCGGGCATTTGTCCGAGCGCCGCACGGTAGCGGGGATCGGCGTCGTCACCGTACGGGGACCGGTGTTCGTGCAGCGCCGACAGGGCCCATGCCCGGGTGACCCATTCCAGAGCGACCCGTTCCTCGCTGTGCGGCCCGTCGAGGCAAGCGAGCAGCGGCTCGCCGAGCGCGAGTACGCCGATGTGGTCGGGGTGCCGCAGGCTCAGGGCGGCAAAGTCGCGCAGCGCGACGGGTGTTCTGGCGTCGTGCGGCGGCAGCCGCCGCGACGCCGGGTCGTCACCGTGGACGGCCCAGGACCGGCCGGGCTCGGCGTCGCCGCGGAACGCGGGCGGGGGCGCGGCGAGAGCGCCGTCCGGCGGCGGGGCCGCCGCTGCCACGTGGCCCACCGGCCACGCCCGCCCGGCACCCGGCCGGTCGGTCGGCGTCCCGGTGATCGTGGCGTACAGCGGCCACGGGCCCCCGGGATCGGGCAGTGTCCGCAGCGCCGCCGCGAGTGCCGGAACGGCGAACGCTGTCCGGCCGTCCGCGTCGACGGTCACGACCCGGTCCCTGACCAGGCCGTCCACCCTACGGCCGACGGCTTCGACCGTCCCGTCCGGCAACTGCACGCCACCCGGATCCAACCGCCCACCCGGCAACTGCACGCCACCCGAATCGACCACCCCGCCCGACACCTGCACGCCACCCAGACCCAACCGCC
>NZ_JAVFVX010000023.1:45578-87610 GCF_033441795.1 Streptomyces sp. ADMS
CCCGACACCTGCACGCCACCCAGACCCAACCGCCCTTCCGACGACCGCACACCACGCAGATCGTCGAGCCGAAGTTCGCCCTGTTCTGCCAGGCGGGCGAGTGCGACCGCCGTCGCGATCGTGTCGGCATCCGGTGACGCGTCCGGCCAGCCGAGCCGGCCCAGCTCCGCGACGTCCGCCGTGAGCCGCAACCCGCCGTCCGGCACGGCCAGACAGACCTGACCGTCGAGTTCGAGCAGGCCGCCGTACTCCTCCAGCGCGGCGAGCACCGACAGCACGGCCCCCGGGCTCCCCGCCAGCGGGCCCAGCGCACGCGACACCGCCGTCACCAGGTCGGGTTCGACCGGGCGGCCCAGCCGCCGCACGACGAGCGCGCCGACGTCGGCCGACGACAGCGGCCGCAGTTCGAGCACCCGGTCCGCCGCCGCGAGCAGTTGCGCTCCGGTGATGTGCCCCGGGCTCATCGGCCGGCCGGCCATCACCACCGGCACACCCACGGGGCGGAACGCGCGCAGCAGCAGCCCCAGGGCGGAGGCCGTCCGCGCCGGCATCCGCTGGGCGTTGTCGAGGACAAGGGCGAAGGCGACGTGATGGGCGGCGTCCGCCAGCACCTCCCCCAAGGTCGACAGCAGGGCCACCTCGTGGCCGGGGCCGGCGGTCCGCAGTTGCACCCGGCGTACGGCGGTGACGCGCGCCGGGAGCCGGCCGTCGTGGATCTTGGCGAGTACTCCGCAGACGGCGTCCGCGAGGGCGTCCGCACCGGCCCCGCCCCCGGTGGCCTCCCAGCCGAGCCGCAGGACCTTGGCGCCGTCCTGGACCACCGCCCGCCGCGCCTGCTCCACCACGGCGGTCTTGCCGGTTCCGGCCCCGCCGGTGACCAGCACGGTCCGCGCCTCGGCACCGGTCGTACGCAACGCCTCGGCCACGTCCCCGACTTCGGCGTCCCTGGCGACAAGAGGCGAACGGTCCTGCCGCACGGCGACTCCTCGTTGGCCCCGTTCTCCGCACGCCGAACTG
Organism: Streptomyces sp. ADMS; assembly: GCF_033441795.1. Taxonomy (NCBI): domain Bacteria; kingdom Bacillati; phylum Actinomycetota; class Actinomycetes; order Kitasatosporales; family Streptomycetaceae; genus Streptomyces; species Streptomyces sp. ADMS. The sequence continues at coordinate 46,596 of NZ_JAVFVX010000023.1, forward strand.
GCCGCACGAGAACGCGCGGTTCGGCCCGATGTCCCGAGCAGATCACCTGTTTCCCTGCCGGGTTCGCCATGATGGCAGGTATGAGAACCGGCCGGTCCGCCCGGTCGGACCGAGGCGGATGCCGCCCGGTACATGGGTCGTCGAGAGTTACGGTGAGGACAGTGGCTGCCCAGGTAGACGCCGAGTTGGTCCTAGGCGGCACGGCCGCGCGTTTCGACCGGACGGGCGCGCGCCTGTTCGGCCGGGAGCGCGAGTCGGACGCGATCGACCGCGGCCTCCGCGATCCGGACGGGCCGCGTCTGGTGCTGGTCCGGGGCGAACGGGGCGTCGGGCGCAGCGCGTTCACGCGTGCCGCTGCCGAGCGACTGCGCGCGGAGGGGATCGCGGTCCTGCGGGTGGACTGCGTTCCCGGCGACGGCGAACGCCCTCTGCTCCTGGCGCTGCGGCTGTTCATGGCTCTGGAGGAGCACCGGTCCGCCGCGGCGAGGCGGCGGTCGGCGCGCCAGGCTGCCGTGGAGGCGCTGTCCGCCGTACAGCGGGGCGACTGGGCGGCGATGGCCGAGGGGCTCGCCGGCGCTCTGGCGCAGCCGACGCCCGCGACCGTGGTCGTCGAGGACGCCCAGCATGCCGACGCCGAATCCCTCGCTCTGCTCGGCAAGGTCGACTTCCGCCGGGTGCCGCCCGGTACCCGGCTGATGGTCACGGCGGTCCAGCACACCGGGCCGGACCGTACGGAGCCGTCTCCCGGGTCCGGCCGCGCCCTCGAACAGCTGGCTCGCAACCAGGCGGTGCACACGATCGTTCTGCCGCGCCTCGGGCCCGAGGACGTCACCGCCGCGGTGGCACAGCGGTTGCGGGCGGCGCCCGATGCCGGCCTCGCACGGCGGGCCCGCCAACTGAGCCACGGGATCCCCGGGGCGCTCGACGCCCTGCTCTTCGAGTGGGCCGGCCAGGACGCGATACGCATGGTCGACAGGCAGGCCTTCCTGGCCCTCGGGGCGCCGGCGCCGGTGCTGCCGGACGGTGACCGGTACGTCGAGGCGCTGCGGGCTCTGGGCGAGCCCTGCTGGACGGTGGCCGCGGCGCTGAGCATCCTGTGGCCGCTCGGCCGGCCGGCCCAGGAGTTGGTCGCGGCCTCGGCCGAACTGTCCGCCGAGGCCGTCCACGACGGCATCCGCACGCTGGTGGACGAGGGCGTCGTGGACGAGCTGCCAGGGCAGGGCGGTGCCGCGCGCGGCTGGACGTTCCGCGTACCGCTGTTGGCACACGCCGTGCGGGAGCGGCTGGGGCCGTTGGAGCGCGGCCGCCTGTCCGCCGCCGCTGTGGAGGCGTTGTGGGCGGGCGGGGCCCCGGAAGACCCACCTGGCCGGCAGGCCCCCCGGACTCCGCCGGTGGCGGCGATCCTCGCCGAGGCGGACGCGGAGACCTACCTACCGGACCGGATCGCCGACGCGGGCGTCCTGGTCGACCGCGAACGCGCGGTGACGGAACTGACGACTGCCGCAAGAGCGCTGTATCCCGACCACGAGCGCCGGGGGATGGTGCGGTGGCACCTGAGAGCCGTCCGCCTCATCGAGGAACCGACCGCACGCGACCTCGCGGTACTGCGGTGCGGCCAGGCCGCCTTCGGCTGCGGTGACTACCGGACGGCCCGGGCAGCGGCCGAGCGGATCGTGTGCGACCCGGCCGAGGGCCTCGACCCGCTGGCGCTCTACGAGGCCGCCACCCTGCTGGTGGCGTCGGCGGGTGTCGGGAGGGACTGGCCGGCACTGGACCGGATGGGCACCGCACCATGGTGGGACGGACTGCGACTGCCCGCCATGGCAGCCGTATCCGGCCGCGTCCAGGCCCTGTGGCAGTTGGAGAAATGGCAGGAGGCGCTGACCCTGCTGTCGCAGACCGAACCGGTGTGGCAGTCCACCCCTGACAGCCGGGCGTTGCTGGAGTTGTTCCACAACGTCGCGGAGTTCGTGGTGGGCCGGCCGGATCGGCTCACGCGCGCACTCGCCCTGCCGGAGGTGCCGGGCCTGACCCGGGACAAGGTGTTCGCACGGAGCGTCGCTCAGCTCGACCTGCTGCTCGGCACCGGCGACCTGCAAGGGGGAAAGTCCCTGCTGTCAGCCCGGGAACTGACACCTGAGCTGCTGCCCGAGTCCAGCCAGTTCCTCCTGCGTCACCTCCAGGGGCAGTGGGACGAGGCGCTCGCACTGGCCCGTCGGCTCATGGTCAACGGCGGGGTGCTCACCGCGGTCCCCACGCACCATCTGCTCCCGGCCCGGACGGCGGCCATCCTCCTCGCGCAGGGGCGCACCTCCAGCGCCGACCGTCTGGTCGCCAGTGTGCGCGGGCGGGCGAACGGACCTCTCGAACACTTCCTGGACCACGCCGACGCCGCGGTGCAGCGGACCCTCGGCGATCTCGGCCGGGCAGAGAAGACCCTGCGGCGCGGCCTGCGAGCGGCGGACGAGCGTGGATCCGTCTACGGCACCGACGAGTTGTGGGCCTCTCTCGCCGAGGTGCACGCGGAAGCGGGACACACCGTTCGGGCGGCGGCCTGTCTGGAGCGCCTTGAGCTGTTGGCCGGGCAGATGAACAGCGGACGGACACGGCTGCTGTACCTGCTGACGTCCGCCGGACTCCGGCCGGACTCCGCGGATGCCGGCAAGCACCTACCCGAAGCGGTCGATCTGGCCCGCTCACGCAGCCAGCCGTTCGAAACGGCGGTCACGCTCCTGGCCGCGGTGCGCGCGAACGCGGGCCCGGCGACGCTGCTGCGCGAGGCGTACGAGCTGTTCGGCGAGACCGGTGCCACGTTGTGGCGTTTCCACACCAGGTCCGCGATGCGCGAGGCAGGCCTTGTCGTACCCGGTCGCAAGCAGGCCACGGCGGAGAACGAGCACCTGCTGGCCATCCTCCTGGCGGAGGGCCTCACCAACCGCCGGATCGCCCACGTCCTGCGGCTCAGCGAGGACGCGGTCGCGAACCGTCTGTCCAGGCTGTTCGCACGCACCGGCATGCGCTCCCGCACAGAGGTCGTGACAGCGGTACTCACGGGCAGTCCGCTCACCACGGACAGCCGCTGACCTCCCCACACGCCGGTCTGACCGCTGGTGCCAGATTCCCCTGTCATTAACGGACGAAGGGCCTCCGGGACCGAGTCCGGGCAACCGCACATGCCACGATCAGCTCCTGAACCACATGGACCACTTCGAGTTCCCGATTGGGGAGCCCGTGCCTCAGCAGGTACTCACAGACACTGTGCGCGTGGCGATCCACGCATCCGACCCCATCATCCGCGCCGGGCTGGCCAGCTGCCTTCGGGACGACCGTCGCATTCACGAGGTCCCACCGGACAGGCTCCAGGAAGCCGCCGTCATCGTGGTCGCCGTGGACAGTGCCGACGCCTCGGCCCTGGACCTGCTGCGCAGCCTGAGCGACAAGCCCGACGCACGTTTCGCCCTGGTGGTGGGAAGGCAGTGGCAGACCGACATCGCGGCAGCGGTCGACCTCGGGGTCCGTGCCGTGCTCTGGCGGGACTCCTTCACCCCCGCGAACTTCATCGGAACCCTGCTCACCCTCGCGGAGGGCGGTGGCAGCCTCCCGCCCACCCTCCAGGGCACTCTGATGCAACAGATCCAGTGGGTCCAACGGGAGGTCCTCGCCCCCCGAAGCCTGGCGGCATCGGGGATCAGCCCGCGCGAGGTGGACGTGCTGCGCCTGGTCGCCGAGGGCAAGGAGTTCGCGGAGATCGCGACGAAGCTCTCCTACTCCGAACGCACCGTCAAATACATCCTCTACGGCGTGATGAAGCGCATGCGACTGCGCAACCGCGCCCACGCCGTCTCCTACGCCATACGCGCCGGCCTCATCTGACCCGCGGGCCCACCGCGCCCCGGAGAGGAGTCAGGAGCAGAGGCTTGCCTTGAGGGCGGCGTCGTTGGCCTGCGCCTCGGCGTCCGTGGCCTGGTGGTCGCTGAGGGAGAACCGGGCCCCGGCGCTCTGGCCGGCGTTGCCGCTCCCAGCCACCGGGTGGCCCCGATCTCGTCGTCGACCTTCGCCTACAGTGCGGTCGGCCGGGCGTCCGGGTGTCCGGGTGTCCGGGTGTCCGGGTGTCCGTCGCACAACGATCCCGGACGCGCTGCCCGCGTTCCCGGACACAACGTCAGCATGCGCGATGACTGGTCCGAGGCAGGGGCTGGGGGACGTCGTCGTACGATGCCCAGCGTGCCGTACGACGCCGATGCTCCGCTGCTCGCGGACCTCATGCCGTGGTCCGTCGCACCGCCACGGCTGGGCCGGGGGTGGCCGACGGCCCCCGATGCGGCTTCCCTGAAGGCGCGCTGGGACGCCCTGATGAAGGCCGAAGGACCGGACCGCGAGGCCCTGTTCGAGCCGACGCGTTCACGTACCCCGCACTCGGCGGTCGGGCAGTTGCCGGGTCAGGACAGCGGCACGGAGAAGCTCGTCCACACCACCGGCCCTTGCCCGGAGCCCGTACGGGTCCTGCTGGCGCCCTTCGACGAACAGTGGCTCATCCCCGACCACCGGCTGATCGACGCGGCGCGCCCGGAGTTGTGGCGGGTGGCGGACGAGCGGCAGGTGTTCGTCGTCGAGGCGGCGGCCGTGCGCCCGGACTCCGGCGAGCCGCTGCTGCTCGCTTCTTCCCTGCTGCCGCTGGTCCGCCCCGGCCGCGTCCGCCCGCTGTACCGGCGTCCCGGCGCCACCGAACCCAACCTGGCCCCGGGCCTGTTGGACCACCTAGCCGACCGTCTCGGCCACCGCCCCGACCCGCTCGACGTCCTCGCCTGGACCCTGGTCGCCGTACGCCCGGGACTCACCGTCCCCCTCACTGCCGACCCCGAACTCTGGTTCCGGGGTACCGAGTTGGGCCGGCGGGTGCTGTGGCTGATGCGACGGGACGGACAACGCCCCAAGCTGCCCGGCGGCCGACGTCCGTATGTGCGGTCACCGCTGCCCTCCCGTCCGTCCACCGTCCACTACGACCGCGACGAGGAGACCCTCCAGGTCGACGACGGCCGCATCTCCCCGGTACCGCCCGAGGCGTGGGACTTCGAGATGGGCGGGGTGCGGCTGCTTGAGCAGTGGTTCGCGGTGCGGATGGGCGGTGCGATCGAGCCGGGGGCTCTGGAGCTGATCCGGCCGGCGACATGGCCGCAGACGTGGACCTCCGAGCTGCTGGAACTGGTCGCGGTACTGACGCTGCTGACGGAACTACGCCCGCAGCAGGCCGGGTTGACGGTGACGGACCCCATCGCAGCAGCTGAGCTGCAGACGGCAGGCGTACTCCCGGTACCTGACAGCGCACGCCGACCGGCATCGGTGTTGGACCACCACGAGGAAGGCCCCGAAGGCCAGTTCCCGCTCATCTGACCGACCGACAGAGGCGCGGGGCTGTGACGTCGTGCGGCTCCGCCGCGTGGGCGCGACAGCCCACAACGAACCCTCACCCCCCGCGGCGCAAACCCATCGAGCACCCGCCAAAGCATCCGCTCGAGCACCGCCTCCAGATCAACCGGCCCCTCGTCCTCCGTGAACGGCGCCGCCATCCTCGGATACACCCCACCTGCCGCCTGCCCCCGAGACAGGCGACGAGCATCGCGTTCTCCTGCTCCTCCTGTGGTCCCCGAGCGCCGGCGCGTACCCCCAGCCCGGCTGGGGATACCACGTCCGGGGGAGTTTGAGGACAAGGCCCCCACAGGGCCGAAGCACGGGTCCGGGGGCGGCAGCCCCCAGGGATGGGACGGGTAGGGGCGGCGGGGGCGAAAACCCGACGGCCACCCATGACAAGGCGCTCCCCGCACGACATGATCACCCGCATGCAACCCCTCCCCCTCACCGGCCTCACCGTCGTCGCCCTCGAACAAGCCGTCGCCGCCCCCTTCGCGACCCGTCAGCTCGCGGACCTCGGTGCGCGGGTCATCAAGGTCGAGCGCGTCGACGGCGGTGACTTCGCGCGCGGCTACGACACCGCCGCCCACGGTCTCGCCTCGCACTTCGTGTGGTGCAACCGGGGGAAGGAGTCCCTCGCCCTCGACGTCAAGGATCCTCGTGGGCTCGCCGTCGTACGGCGGCTCGTCGCGGACGCCGACGTGTTCGTGCAGAACCTCGCCCAGGGCGCCGCCGCCCGCCTCGGCCTCGACGCGGCCACCCTCTGCGCCGCGCACCCCCGGCTGGTCGCCGTGGACATCTCGGGGTACGGGGCGTCGGGGCCGTACGCCGGCAAACGGGCGTACGACATGCTCGTGCAGTGCGAGGCGGGGCTGGTGTCGGTGACCGGGACGCCCGAGCAGCCGGTGAAGGCGGGGATTCCGGCGGCGGACATCGCGGCCGGCATGTACGCGTTCTCGGGCGTACTGGCAGCCCTCGTACGGCGGGGCGTGACCGGGCGGGGCGGGCCGGTGGAGGTGTCGATGCTGGACGCGCTCGCCGAGTGGATGGGCCACCCCCTCCACCACGCGATGCACGAGGGCGCTCCCCCTGCGCGCACCGGACTCGCACACGCCGTCATCGCCCCGTACGACGCCTACGCGACGGCGGACGGCGGGAGGGTGCTGCTGTCGGTGCAGAACGACCGCGAGTGGCGGCGACTGGCCGAACAGGTGCTGGGGCGGCCCGACTCGGGATCCGATCCGGCGTACGCGACGAATGCGGCGCGGGTCGAGAACCGGGAGCGGACCGATGCGCATGTGGCCGCGGCCCTCGGTGCGCTGGACGCCGATGAGGCCGTGGCACGGCTGGAGGCCGCCGGGATCGCGTGCGCGCGGCTGAGGGACGTACGGGAGGTGGCGGAGCATCCGCAGTTCGCGGCCCGGGACCGTTGGCGGGAAGTGGGGTCACCGGTGGGGCCGTTGCGCGCGCTGCTGCCCCCGATCATTCTGCCGGGCGGGGACGAGGCACGGATGGGTGATGTGCCCGCGCTCGGGGAGCACACCGAGGCGCTGCTGCGTGCCGTGGGGATGACGGGCGAGGAGATCGCAGCGATGCGCCGGGACGGTGTGGCCGCCTGAGCGCGGGCGTGGAGCGAAACCGAACGGTGGACGTGAACGGTGAACCGTGACCGGGAACGGCTGGGACGCCGGTAGGCTCCGTTCAGCGCCCGCCGAACAGGGTGCGGCTCAGGCGGCGCAACGGGGCGAAGAGCGAGAGCCTGCTGACACGCTTGCCGAGGTCGCTGCGCTGCTTCACGGTGTCCCGTGAGGTGAGTTCACGCATCAGCGAGGTCGCCTCCGCCGTCTCGCGCTGGGGGACGGCGGGTCCCGACAGCACCGAGAGATGGCGGTCGAGGCGCGCCTTGGTCGCACTGCTCCCGCACGTGATCGCAGGGACGCGTGCCCTGCTGTGCATCGTTATCTGTTCCATGTCACTCCCCACCCGTACGAGTCCACCCGGCCCGGGCAGGTTAACCCTATCGCCCCCTCGGGGCGATCGTGTATCGCGGTCACAGGATTCACCTTCCCCACAAGGCTGTTGACGATTACTCTCCGAATCCAACCGATTCCAGGGCGAGTTGGACAACTGGTGCGCTGGTGGGCTGCTCTGAGCCCCCATCGGGTTCAACGGTCACAGCGAGTGATGTGGCCGACTTGTCGAGACCGGTCGCGACCAAGGGCGTGTCGCCCTTGAAGAGTCCCAGGGAGCGCGGTTGCACATCAGGGCGCATGAGCCACAGTTGGTGCACGCGGTCGCTCGGCAGCTCGCCGTACCCACTGAGGGTCACCACCGCGCGCCCTTCGGAGGCGGAGGCGATCGCACTGATTCCCTGGCCCTGCGTGTCCCGGCCGGCGGTCGCCCGTGCGTCGGGAGCGGACAGAACGTCGGCAATCTCACGTGCCTGGGCCTGCGCGGCGTCCAGCTTGTCCTGGGTCTGCGTGTTCTGGACGGCGAACAGCGCGGCGACGACGAGAGCGGCTGCCGCCGTGACTGTGGCGAACGGGGCGAACATGGGGCGCATGCGGGGCGCACGGCTGCGGACCGGCGGCGGGGGCTCGGTGCCCCACACATGCGCCGGCAGCTGATGGCTCCGCTTGCGGGGTGCCTCGGCGGGGCGTGTGTGGGCGTGCGCCGGGGAGTGTCCCGGAGACTCCTGCGGAGTCGCGCGTACGGCGGACAGGACCCGGTCGCGCATGGCGAACGGGGGCGGCGCGGCCGTGGACCAGGCCAGCCGGACCGCGTCCTCGGACAGCAGGCGCACCTCGGCGGCGCAGGCGTCGCAGCGGGTCAGATGCTTCTCGAAGCGGCGCCGCTCGTCGGGCTCCAGGGCGTCGAGGGCGTAGGGGGCGGCGAGGGAGTGGAGATCCTCGCGGCGGAACAGTCTGCCGAGCACGCTCATGCGACACCTCCCAGGCATTCGCGCAGCCGGGTCAGTCCGTCGCGCATCCGTGTCTTCACCGTGCCCAGTGGGAGCGAGAGCCGCTCCGCCACTTCACGGTATGTGTACCCCTCGTAGTAGGCGAGGGTGACCGACTGGCGTTGCAGGGTGGTCAGACGGTCCAGGCAGCGGCGCACCCACTCACGTTCGAGTCCGGCCTCGACCTCCTCGGCCACATGGTCGAAGGCGGGGCGGTGGGAGCGCTGGGCCTCGCGCTGCTCGCGTTCGCCGGCCGCGCGGGCGCTGCGCACCCGGTCGACGGCCCGGCGGTGCGCGAGCGTGAGTATCCAGGAGAGGGCGCTGCCCCGTCGGGGGTCGAACCGGGGTGCGGAGCGCCAGAGTTCGAGCAGCACCTCCTGGGACACCTCCTCCGACTGCGCCGGGTCCCGCACCACGCGCCTCACCAGGCCGAACACCGGCCCGGACACGATCCCGTACAGCTCCTCGAAGGCCTTCTGGTCGCCCCCGGCCACGAGCACCAGAAGTTCGTCCGCTCCCACCCGCGTCCCCTCTCTACGGCCGCACACGGCCCCACCCCGCTCCATCACGCTTGTCGTCACCGTCACCTTAGGCATTCGTAGCGAGCGTGCCTCCGGATGGGTACGGATCAACTGCCCTCGAAACGCGGGCGGGTCGCCTCCAACGTCCTCGGGAACGTCTTCAGGAAAATTTTCAGATTCGACCAATCCGTATCCGGGAGGGCTCCGAATCCCCGTCGTCAGGCAAGTTGACACGGTGAGGACGGACGGCATGACGACAACCATCTCCAAGGGCGGCGCGCGGCGCAGGAGCATCGCGACCCTCATTTGTGGTGCGCTGGCCGCCGGTGGGCTCGCGTCCGCCGGCGTCACCGCGCTCGTACCGGGTGCGGCCTCCGCCTCCAGCCACCGGGAGGCCCCGCTCATCTCGGGGACGCCTCAGTACGACAACACGGACGTGTACGCGTTCGTGAGCCCGGACAAGCCCGACACGACGACGATCGTCGCGAACTGGATCCCGTTCGAAGAGCCGGCCGGCGGCCCGAACTTCTTCCAGTTCGCCGAGGACGCCCAGTACGACATCCACATCGACAACGACGGTGACGCACAGGGCGAACTCCTGTTCCGCTACACCTTCAAGACGCACGTCAAGAACGACAAGACGTTCCTGTACAACACGGGCGTGGTGGAGAGCCTGGACGACAAGGACCTCAACATCACGCAGACGTACGACATCGAGCTGATCAAGCTGAAGGACCAGTACGTCCAGTCCAAGACGAAGATCGCGGACGATGTGCCGGTCGCCCCGTCCAACGTGGGCAAGGCGTCGATGCCGGACTACGGCAAACTGCGCAACGAGGCCATCCACAAGCTGACGAACGGTTCGACGACGTTCGCCGGCCAGGCCGACGACCCGTTCTTCCTGGACCTGCGCGTCTTCGACCTGCTGTACGGCGGGAACCTCTCCGAGGTCGGCAACGACACGCTCAAGGGCTACAACGTCAACTCGATCGCGCTCCAGGTGCCGACCCACATGATCGTGGAGTCGGCGGAGCAGCCGATCGTCGGTATCTGGTCGACCACCCAGCGCGAGAACGCCAAGGGCAAGTACACACAGGTCTCGCGGCTCGGCATGCCGCTGGTCAACGAGGTCGTCAACCCGATCAAGGACAAGGACAAGTTCAACGCGTCCTCGCCGTGGGAGGACGCCCAGTTCCTCAAGAACGTGACCAACCCCGAACTGCCGAAGCTCATCGAGGCGATCTACAAGATCCCGGCGCCCGACGAGCCGCGCAACGACCTGGTGGACGTCTTCCTCAAGGGTGTGGAGGGCCTCAACCAGCCGCCGCACGTGACTCCGGCCGAGGAACTGCGTCTCAACACCTCGATCGCCCCGGCCAAGAGCCCCAAGCGGCTCGGTGTCCTCGACGGCGACAACTCTGGCTTCCCGAACGGCCGTCGCCTGACGGACGACGTGATCGACATCTCGCTCCAGGTCGTCGAGGGTGAACTGCTGGGCGCCAAGAACGACTTGGGTGACGCGGTCGACAAGAACGACAAGAAGTTCGAGAACTACTTCCCGTACGTGGCTCTGCCGACCGAGGGCTCGCGCGGTCCCCTCGCCAAGGGCACCACCGGCACCAACGACGTCCGCAGCCAGCTCGGCGACGCGCTGCAGCCCGCCGGCACCTCCGGCGGCACCGACACGATGCTGATCGCCGGTTCGGCGGCAGCCGGTGCGGCCGGGTTCCTGCTCATCGCCTCCGGCCTGGTGTGGTGGCGGCGGAACATGCGGAACCGGGCGTACTGACCCGCTTGCCGTTCCCACCCCCACCAACTGGCGCGGCCCGCTCGTAACCATCCCCCACGGCGCGGGCCGCGCCGTACGCCGGTCGACTCCCGGCCCCACCCGGGCGGTTGACCAGCCGATTCCCCGCCGATGACCCGCCCAGGCAACTTGAGGAGAGGGCATGCCCCCGCGTACGAACGACAACGCACCGGACCGCGAGCAGGCGCCACAGCCGCCGCTCACGCGCCCGGGCCGTGAGCTCGGCAGCCGGCCGACCGACACGGCGGGGGCGGCCGGGGACCTCGGCACCGAAGACGCCGCGCCCACCGATGGACGCGCCGACGCGGCGCTGCTGGGCCCGGACGGGCCGGACGCGACCGAATCCCCCGACCAGTCGTCCCCTGGCGCCGCTTCCCCCGGCTCCGAGGAGCGCGTCGACGCTGTCCGGCGGCTCGGGGAGTCGTCGCGGCGGTGGCGGGCGCTGCAACTCGGGGCCTGTGCCGCCGCGTTGGCGGTGGCGTTCACCGCCGGGGCCGTGGTGCTGGGGGCCGTCCGGGACGGCAGCGGGACCGCCATCGTCTCGTCCGTGCCGGCCGCCATGTCTCCCGCACTGCTCGCCAGTGGCGACCTCGACGCGAGCATCGCCTCGCTTCAGGCCCATCTCCGGGCACAGCCAAAGGACTTCGGCAGCTGGGCCACGCTCGGGCTGGCCTATGTCGAGCAGGCCCGTACCAAGGGTGACCCCTCCCGGTATCCGCAGGCCCAGCAGGCCCTGGCGCGCTCCCTTGAACTGCGGCCCGACAACGACCCCGCCCTCGCCGGGCGCGCCGCCCTCGCCGCCGCCCGCCATGACTTTCCCGGCGCCCTCACGTACGCGGACCAGGCCCTCGCACAGAACCCCTACAGCGAGCGCGCCCTGTCCACCCGTATCGATGTCCTTGTCGAACTAGGGCGCTACGAAGAGGCGTTGAAGGCCACTGACGAGGCCGACGCCAAGCGGCCCGGGGTGCCGGTCTTCACCCGGTACGCGTATGTGCGTGAGCTGCGCGGTGATGTCACCACCGCCCGGCGCGTGCTGGAGCAGGCGCTCGGTTCCGCCGCCTCGCGCGGGGACATCGCGTACGTGGCCACCGCGCTCGGGCAACTCGCCTGGAACCAGGGCGAGTACGAGTCCGCCCTGGAGTACTACGCGCGTGCCCTCGCCGCCGACGACGCCTACCTTCCGGCGCTCGAAGGCCGCGCCCGCGCCCAGTTCGCGAACGGCGACCGGGCCGGCGCCATCAGGGGCATGGAGGACGTCGTCTCCCGCTATCCGCTGCCCGGTCCGCTCGTCGAGCTCGGCGAGCTGTACGAAGTCCGGGGCGGCGAAGGTGACTTGGCCAAGGCCCGCGACCAGTACGCGCTCGTCAACGCCTGGACGGCCATCGCCCGCGCCAACGGCGTCAACGCCGACCTGGACACGGCGCTCGCCGCGGCCGACCACGGCGACAAGCAGTCGGCGCTGCGCGCGGCCCGCGCCGAGTGGGACCGCCGCGAGACCGTGCACACGGCCGACGCCCTCGCCTGGGCACTGCACGTCAACGGCCAGGACGAGGAAGCGCTCCCGTACGCCCGCCGCGCCACCGCGACCGGCTACCGCAACGCCTCCTTTCTTTACCACCGCGGCATGATCGAGCAGGCCACGGGCCACGCGAGGGAAGCCCGCGTCTCGCTCACCGCCGCCCTCGAACTCAACCCCGGTTTCTCCCCGTTGGGCGCCCAGAAGGCCCGTACGGCTCTCAAGTCCCTGGAGGCGGCGAAGTGAAGTCCCGTCGTTCTGGCGTCACCGGAGCCGCCGTGCTCACGGCCGCATGCGCGCTCGTGCTGGTTCCCGCCGGAGCCGCGAGCGCGCATCCTCTCGGCAACTTCACCGTCAACCGGTACGACGGTCTCGTCGTCGCCCCGGGACAGCTCCGGGTGGCCCATGTCGAGGACCTCGCCGAGATCCCGGCGACCCAGGCCAAGTCCGGCATCGAGAAGCTGGGTCTGGCCGAGTGGGCCGGGCAGCGGTGCGCGAGTGCCGCGCAGGCCGGCGAGGTCACCGTCGCCGGGCGCGCGGTCACCCTCTCCGTAGACAGCGCCAGGGCGAGTGTGCGGCCCGGCCAAGCAGGCCTCGACACCCTGCGCGTGGAGTGCGACCTCAGGGCCGCCCTCCCCGAGGTCGCCGAAGGTGACACCGTCTCCCTCGGCTTCCACAGCGCGGGCACCGAGTCGGGACCCGGCTGGCGGGAGATCACCGCACGCGGCGACCGGATGACGCTCGCCGCGTCCGACGTACCGGAGAAGTCCATCTCCGGTGAACTGACCACGTATCCGCAGGAGTTGCTCTCGTCACCGGCCGACACCGCGACGGCCGCCCTTCAGGTGGGCCCGGGCGGTGCGGCCCTCGCCGACAGCGGCGAGAAGGACGCACCGGCCTCCTCCGTGCTGCCGCGCGGCGCCGACCGCTGGACGCGCGCCCTGGACTCCCTGGTGGCCCGGCACGACCTCACGATCGGCTTCGCCGCGCTGGCCCTGGTCATCGCGATCGGCCTCGGCGCGATGCACGCGCTCGCCCCGGGCCACGGCAAGACCCTGATGGCGGCCACGGCAGCCGCCCGGGGCGGCAGGGCCCGCCTGCGCGACGTCATGCCGCTGGCCGCCTCGGTGACGGTCACCCACACGCTGGGGGTGGTAGCCCTGGGCCTGCTGGTGACGGCCGGCTCGGCGGCGGCGCCCTCGGTGATCGCGTGGCTGGGCGTGGCGAGCGGCCTGCTGGTGACGGGGGCGGGCCTGACCCTCGTACGCCGGGCCTGGCGCCACCGTGTACACGAGCGCACGCACGCCCATCCGCACCCGCACGACCACGACCACGACCACGAGCACCCCCACAGCCACACCCACGCCACCGCCAGGACACCGGAACGCGAACTGGTCCTCTCCCACGCGTCGCACGCACACACGGACACGGCCACCGCTCCCGCACTCGCACTCGCCACAGCTCCCGCACACGTGCACGACCACGACCACGACCACCAGCACGACCACCAGCACGATCACGATCACGACCATGATCACGATCACCCCCACAAGAACCACGCCCACAAGCACGACCCCACCACCCTCGAACACACCCACGGCGGGTTCACCCACACGCACGCCGTCGCCCCCACCGTGCGCGGCACGATCCTGCTCGGGTTCGCTGGTGGGCTGGTGCCGAGCCCGTCCGCCGTGGTCGTGCTCGTCGGAGCCGCCGCGCTGGGGAAGGCGTGGTTCGGGTTCCTGCTCGTGCTGGCGTACGGGGTCGGGCTCGCGCTCACCCTCACCGGCGCCGGATTCCTCGTCGTGAAGCTGGGGAGCGGGGCGAACCGGCTGCTGGACCGGCGTCCGGCGCTGGCCGGCGGTCCGGTGGTCGCGCTGCTGCGGCGTACCGCGCCGCTGGCATCCGCGTTCCTCGTTGTCGCGCTGGGAGCCGGATTGGTGCTCAAGGGGGCGGCATCCGCCTTCAGCTGAGCTACTTTTGGGAAGAAATCAGACGGAGTGCAGAAAATCGGCGTGCGACAAGACGGAATCAGTGAACGCGTGGCTGCGATGGGGGGACGTCCGTGTCCGAAGAACCGGGCAGTGAACGTGTGATCGCGGGACGCTACCGGTTGCTCTCACCGCTCGGCGAGGGCGGTATGGGCACGGTGTGGCGGGCCCGCGACGAGGTGCTGCAGCGCGAGGTCGCCGTCAAGGAAGTGCGCGCACCCGCCGGACTGCCGACCTCCGAGGTCGAACGGATGTATGCCCGACTGGAGCGCGAGGCCTGGGCCGCCGCCCGCGTATCGAACCGGAACGTCGTGACGGTGTACGACGTGGCGAACGAGGGGGGCCGGCCCTGGATCGTCATGGAGCTGGTCCGGGGGATCTCGCTCGCCGATCAGCTGGACGCCGAGGGACCGCTGCCCCCGCAGCGGGCCGCGCACATCGGCGCCGAGGTGCTCGCCGCGCTGCGTGCCGCGCACGAGGTGGGCGTGCTGCACCGGGACGTGAAACCGGGCAACGTACTGCTGTCCAACGACGGCCGGGTCGTGCTCACCGACTTCGGGATCGCGACGGTCGAGGGCAGTTCGGCCCTCACCATGACCGGCGAGGTCATCGGTTCGCCCGAATTTCTCGCGCCCGAGCGGGCGTTGGGGCGCACCCCCGGCCCCGCGTCCGACCTTTGGTCACTGGGCGTACTGCTGTACGCGGCGGTCGAGGGCAACTCCCCCTTCCGGCAGAACACCCCGCTCAGCACCCTGCGCGCCATCGTGGACGAGGAATTGCCGCCGCCGCTGCGGGCCGGGCCGCTGACTCCCGTCATCGAGGGGCTGCTGCGCAAGGACCCGGCCGAACGGCTCGCCGCCGACCGGGCCGAGCACGATCTGCGGATCATCGGCGCGGGGGGCACCCTGCGCGCGGACACCGCCCAGGCAGCCCCGTACACGCCGCCGATCGCGGCGGTCTTCCCGCAGCAGCCGGCGACGCCTCCGCAGCCGACTCCCGTTCCCACGGCGGCGACCCGGCCCGTTCCTCCTCCCCCGGACGCCGGCCCGGCCGAGCCGGACCGCAACCGCCGCGCGGCCGTCGTCCTGATCGCGGGTCTCGCCGCCGTCGCGCTGGCGGTGGCCGGACTGACGTACGCGCTGCTGAACAGAGACGACGGCCCCGGGGACGGCAGGGGCGCCGACGTCGGCGGCAGCGCGCAGCAGAGCAACGGCGGTACAGGTGGGGAGAGTTCGCCGAAGAACAGCCCCAGTGACTCCGGCGGCGAGGAGACGAGCGACCCTCCGAGCGGTGGTGATGGCGGCAGGACCTCGCAGCCGGCGCAGACCGTGAAGGTCGATGTCGCCGGCTCGGGCACCGACTACGCGGGACCCTGTCCGCCCCCCGACTCCGAGGCGCCCGGATTCACGGCGACCTTCACGGTGGGCAACGTGCCCACGAAGATCTCCTACCGGTGGGTGACGGAGACGGGCGAGGCTCCGGAGCAGGGCTGGCGGACGCTGTCGTTCCCGGCGGGCGGCGGCAAGACCAAGCAGAACAAGGTCTTCGTGACGACGTACGACGAGAGCGGGACGATCAGGAACGCGATCGGGGTGGAGGTCCGCGACCCGGTGAGCGTGAAGTCCAACTCCGTGCCGTTCTCAGTGACTTGTGAGACGGAGACCCCGACCCCGACGGACGGGGTCTCCTCTCCCACCGAGACGCCCTGACGGGACGTCGGTCGGACTGTCGGACTGTCGGTCGGTCAGGCGGCGCTGCTGAACGCCGGCAGATAGCCGCCCGACTGACCGGCGGCCGTCGGGTGGTAGGACTCGCCGATGTTGAGCCAGTTGAGGCTGTGCAGCCACGAGCTGCCCGAGCAGATCTCATGACCGGTGAAGGGCGTCTTGACGTCACCGAAGGTGAAGCCGTGGTCGGCCGCCCGTTTGGCGAGCGCGCTGTTCAGGTAGTCGGACGCGCTGTTGATCGCGGAGCGCTTGGCCTCGGAGAGACCGAGGCAGGTCTGGCCGAGCTTGTAGAAGCGGGGGTAGCCCAGGACGACCACATGGGCGGCGGGGGCCCGGGAGCTGATGGCGTCGTACACGGTGTCGAGCCGGCCGGGGAGGGTCGAGTCGACGTACGCCCTGGCGGTGTTGATGCGGGCGATGCAGGAACTGTCGGACTGGAGCACACAGGTCGTCATGACGTCGGCGAAGCCCGCGTCGTTGCCGCCGACGCTGATCGAGACGAGGCCCGTGGAGGAGCTGAGCGGGGTCAGCTGATTCGCCAGAACATCACCCGTTCGGGCGCCCGAGCAGGCCGTGAAACTGAAGCTGGAGGGTGAGTGGGCGGCGGCCCAGAGGTACGGGTACGCCTTCGTGCTGCGCTTGCAGTCGCCGCTGGAGCCGATGTAGCTACCGGCTCCGACCCCCGAGGAGTAGGAGTCACCGAGGGCCACATAGCCGGTGGCGGCGGCGAGTTGGGACGCCTGCGCCGACGTTGCCCCGGTGAGGGCGGCGCCGACGGCGAGGAGGAGCGAGGTCACGTATGCCGTAATTCGGGAACGTCTCATGGAACCTCCCTTAGCAGGATCTCTGCCACAACGTTCGTACCAACTACGCGTGTTGAACGGAAGTGTCCATGCCAAGACTTTCCCGCTCCTACCGGAACGGATCACCCCCGCTCACGTTACGTTGAATTGCGTGTTCATGACACGCATGTGACAACCCGCCCAACCTCTTGAGCAACTCCCGTGCATGACCGAGTCTTTACTTCGGCCCGGACGGAACGCGACGCTCCGGGCTGTGCCCGCACGCGCGGGCACCCCCCACAGACGCGCCCCCACCCTGGCGTGTGCTGCCTAAGAGGAGGACTCCCTCGTAATGGCACAGCTGCGTAGCAAGAAGCTCAGGACCGCCGCGACCACCGTCGTGGCAGCCGCCGCTCTCGTCGGCGGATTCACCGCGTTCCCCGCCCAGGCCGCCCCGGCACCCGCCGAGGGCACCGTGCTGGCCGCCGGCTCCCCCACGGCCGTCAAGGACAGCTACATCGTCACGCTCAAGAAGACGGCGGGCCTCAAGGCCGCGTCGAGCGCCGGCAAGAGCCTGATCAGCGAGTACGGCGGGACAGTGAGGAAGACGTTCAGCACGGCGCTCAACGGCTACTCGGCGACCCTCTCCGCCGCCGAGGCCCGCAGACTCGCGGCCGACCCCTCGGTGGCCTCCGTCGAGCAGAACCAGACGGTGCACCTCGACGCCACGCAGACCAGCGCCCCGTGGGGCCTGGACCGCATCGACCAGGCAGCCCTTCCGCTGTCCGGTACCTACACCTACCCCGACACGGCGGGCGCCGGCGTGACGGCCTACGTCATCGACACCGGCGTACGCATCACGCACTCGCAGATCAGCGGCCGGGCCACCAACGGCTACGACGCCGTGGACGGTGACACCGTCGCCCAGGACGGCAACGGCCACGGCACGCACGTGGCCACCACCATCGCGGGCTCGACCTACGGTGTCGCCAAAGCGGCGAAGATCGTGGCGGTCCGCGTGCTCAACAACGCCGGTTCGGGCACCACGGCCGGCGTCGTCGCGGGCATCGACTGGGTGACCGCGAACCACAGCGGCCCCTCCGTCGCCAACATGTCGCTCGGCGGCGGCGCGTCCACCGCGCTCGACACGGCCGTGGCCAACTCCATAGCCAGCGGGGTGACCTACGCGGTCGCGGCGGGCAACAGCAACGCCAACGCCTCCTCGTACTCCCCGGCCCGCGTCGCCTCGGCGATCACGGTCGGCGCCACCACCAGCACGGACGCCCGGGCGAGCTACTCCAACTACGGCGCGGTCCTGGACATCTTCGCCCCGGGTTCGTCGATCACGGCCGGCTGGTACACCAGCGACACCGCGACCAACACCATCTCGGGCACCTCGATGGCCACTCCGCACGTCGCGGGCGCGGCTGCCGTCTACCTCGCGAGCCACACCTCGGCCACCCCGGCCCAGGTCGCCACGGCCCTCACGGGCGGCTCCACCACCGGTGTGGTCACCAGCCCGGGCAGCGGTTCCCCGAACCGTCTCCTGAAGCTCGTCCCGTAACACCCCTCCCGCATCAGCAACTCGCTTGACCCGAACGGCAGTTCCCCGGAGGCAGCCGGCGCCTCCGGGGAACTCGTCCGTTTTCGGGTTCGTTCCCCTCCGGGGGAACGTCGTGCACGCGTCCGGGGAACGGGCGCGGAAGGTGCGCATCTTGACTCGCCCGTCCCGCTGCGCGACATTGAAGCCCGGCATCCGGCGCGTCGGGGGGCAAAGTCGCCAATGCAGACCATACGTATCAAGCCACCTCCATCCGGGAGCGGGCCGGGGAACGCCGACCCGGCGGAACAAGGGCCGGGAAAGGACCTGTTCCCGCTGCTCACAGGCGTGGCCGTGGCCGTCGCGGCCATCGGCGCGGTCCTCGCACTGACCGACACCGCCTCACCGCTGCGCGGCCCGTTCACGCTGTTCTTCCTCCTCGGCGCACCGGCGGTCGCCGTGGGAGCCGCGCTGCGCGGGCTGGAGCCGCTCGGCCGGACCGTGACGTCCGTGGCGGCGGCGTTGGCACTCGACCTCCTGGTCGCCCAGGGCATGCTGGCGACCCACCAGTGGTCGGTCCGCGGTGGAGTCGCGGCCGTGACCCTGATCAGCTCGCTCATTCTCCTGCTGGTTCTGGTACGGCGGCAGCGCGGCCGTACGGCGAGAAGACGGAACTCCTGACGTGGCTGGTGACGTGGCTCGTAATTTGACATCCGACGTGACCCTCACCGTGTACCGGCCCGGCGAACTGACCGCCGCGGACCGGGCCGCCTGGACGGCGATGCAGGCCAAGGCCCATCTGCACGGCTCGCCCGAACTGGCGAACCCCTTCCTGTCCCCGGAGTTCACACTCGCGGTCGGCCGCTGCAGACGCGGCATACGCATCGCGGTGCTCCGCCAGGGCGGGGAGCCGGCCGCCTTCTTCCCGTTCCAGAGATCCGTCGCCGGCGTCGGCCGGGCGATCGGGCTCGGCGTCTCCGACTGCCAGGGGCTGGTGCACCGCCCCGGATTCGACTGGGACGCACGGGACCTGCTGCGGGCCTGCGGGCTCGCCGTGTGGGAGTTCGACCATTTGGTGCAGGGCCAGGCGCCGTTCGAGGCCGAGGCCACCGGCACCTTCCCGTCCCCGGTGATGGACGTCGACCAGGGGTACGAGGCATATCTGGCCGGACTCCGGGCGCGCTCGCCCAAGTTCACGCGCACGACGCTCGCCAAGGAGCGCAGGCTCGGCCGGGACGCCGGCGAGGTCCGCTATGTACACGACGAGCGTGATCCCGAGGCACTGGACAGGCTGATGGCCTGGAAGTCCGCCCAGTACCGCAGGACCGGCCGCAGCGACCGGTTCGCGCACCCCTGGATCACCCGGCTGGTACAGCAGCTCTTCCACACCCGCTCCGACCCGTTCTCGGGCGTCCTGTCGGTGCTCTACGCCGACGAGAAGCCGATCGCCGCCCACTTCGGACTGCGCACGGAACGCGTGCTGGCCTGCTGGTTCCCGGCGTACGACCCGGCGTTCTCGAAGTACTCGCCGGGACTGGTCCTGCATCTGCGGATGGCCGAGGCGGCCGCCGCCGAGGGGATCGCGTACCTGGATCTGGGCCGGGGGCAGAAGGAGTACAAGGACTCCCTGAAGACACGTGAACTCATGGTGTCCGAGGGGTGGGTGACACGCCGTCACCCGGTGGCGGCCGGACACCGGGCGCGGCGCGCCCCCGTCCGGGCGCTGCGCAATGTGGTGCTGGCGCGGCCGGAGCTCTTCGAGCCGGCGGACAAGGCGCTGAAGCGGGTGGGCCGACTCCGTTCCAGAAATCGATCAAAGTAGTTGCGTAACGGTCAAACCAACAAAAACGTGAGACCTCGTTCCAGGTCTTGCCATAAGGGCGCAATAGTCAATACCGTCATACATCTCACCCGCATCGGTACGTCGTCCTGCGACTCAGGGGAGGGCTCAGGGTCCACGACGACCGTCGAAGCGGGGCGCGGTAGGGGGGTGCCGTGCCCGGTGGACATACGTCCCGCCGGGCCGTGCCGCGAAACCGACCACCCGCTCAGGGTGTTCGGCCAGCTTTGCCAGCTCACCCGGCATGCACGGAGACAGCAAGAGACCGATACGGAGAAGCCACTCGTCATGCCGTAAGTGAGAACCCCCCTTTCGAACCGGACAAAGAGCCGGGCCGCCCAGGGGCGGGCGGTCCACCGGACGAGAGGGACCAGACTCATGAGTTCTGTTCTGCGCCCGGCGGTTTCGGGCAAAGATCCCGTCACAGCCAGTCAGGATCTGACGACAGTCAGCCAGGATCCGACCACGGTCGGCGCATACCGGGCCATTTCCTCACACCTGGCGATCACGCCACCCGTGAGTGTGGTGATCCCCGCCATGAACGAGGCGGAGAACCTGCCGTACGTCTTCAAGACACTGCCCGACTGGATCCACGAAGTGGTCCTGGTCGACGGCAACTCCACCGACAACACCGTCGAGGTCGCCCGCGAGCTGTGGCCTGACGTCAAGGTCGTCGAGCAGCAGGGCAAGGGCAAGGGGGATGCCCTGATCACCGGGTTCGAGGCCTGCACCGGCGACATCATCGTGATGGTCGACGCTGACGGGTCGGCGGACGGCAACGAGATCGTGTCGTACGTCTCCGCGCTCGTCTCGGGCGCCGACTTCGCCAAGGGCTCCCGCTTCGCCAACGGCGGCGGCACCGACGACATGACGCCCATCCGCAAGCTCGGCAACTGGGCGCTGTGCACGGTCGTCAACAAGAAGTTCGGCGCCCGCTACACCGACCTGTGCTATGGCTACAACGCGTTCTGGCGGCACTGCCTCGACAAGATCGACCTCGACTGCACCGGCTTCGAGATCGAGACCCTGATCAACATCCGGGTCGTCAAGGCGGGGCTCAAGGTGCAGGAGATCCCGAGCCACGAGTACCTCCGTATCCACGGCGCGAGCAATCTGCGGGCCGTGCGCGACGGTCTGCGCGTGCTCAGGGTGATCCTGCAGGAGCGCTCCAACCGGCGTGCCCTGCGCAGCCGTTCGCACTCCCGCATCCTCAGCGCGAGCCGGGGAGAGGCGTCTTGAACGAGCTCGACGTCTCGGTGGTCGTCTGCGTCTACACCGAGGACCGCTGGGAGGACATCCTCGCGGCGGTCGCCTCGGTGCGGGCGCAGTCGCGGCCGGCCCTGGAGACACTCCTGGTCGTCGACCACAACCAGGCTCTGCTGGAACGGCTGGCCAAGGAGTACAAGGAGACCGACGGGGTACGGGTGCTCGCCAACGCGGGCCCGCGCGGCCTGTCGGCCGGCCGCAACACCGGGATAGCCGCCTCGCGCGGGGAGATCATCGCCTTCCTCGACGACGACGCCGTGGCCGAACGCGACTGGCTGCGCCACTTCGCCGAGGGGTACGCGGACCCCCGGGTGATGGCCGTCGGCGGCCGTACGATGCCGATCTGGGCGTCGGGCCGCCGGCCGGCCTGGTTCCCCGAGGAGTTCGACTGGGTGGTGGGCTGCACGTACAAGGGGCTGCCCGGGGGGCGCGTCCAGGTCCGCAACGTGCTGGGCGGGAACGCCTCCTTCCGGCGTACGGCCTTCGACGCGGCCGGCGGTTTCGCCACCGGCATCGGACGGGACGGCGACAAGCGTCCGCTGGGCTGCGAGGAGACGGAACTGTGCATCCGGCTCACCAGGGCCAGACCCGGCGCCGTCCTGCTGATCGACGACCGCGCGGTGATCCATCACCGGGTGCCCGAGGTCCGCGAGCACTTCGGGTACTTCCGTACCCGCACCTACGCCGAGGGCCTGTCGAAGGCTCTCGTCGCCCGAAGTGTCGGTGCGGACAAGGGACTTGAATCCGAGCGCCGGTACACCACCCGGGTGCTGCCCGCCGGCGTCGCGCGCGGTCTGCGCGACGCCCTGCTGGCCAGGCCCGGCGGTGCGGGCCGTGCGGGCGCGATCATCACCGGGGTGCTGACGGCGGCGGGCGGATACGTCCTCGGGAGCCTGCGGGCGCGGCGGGGCGGGGCCACCTTCACGGTGGTGGAGATCGAGAGCGCGGCGCGGACCGAGGGAGGGGGCCCTCGATGACCGGCGCACCCGTACCGATCCTCATGTACCACTCCGTCGCCACCGAGCCGAACGACGCGACCAGAACCCTGTCGGTGGCGCCCGGGGATTTCGCCGAACAGATGGCACTACTGGCCGACCAGGGCTTCACGCCCGTCAGCACGGCGGAACTGGCAGCAGGTTGGCGATCCGGCCGCCCGCTCCCCACGCGTCCGCTCCTGATCACCTTCGACGACGGTTACGAGGGGGTGCACCGGCACGCGCTGCCGGTGCTCGCCAAGCACGGATTCCCCGCCACGCTGTTCGTGTCGACGGGCTGGCTCAGGGGCCCGTACGACACCGGGGGCGGCCTCGACAGCATGCTGGACTGGGACCAGGTGCGCGAACTCGCGGGCAACGGCGTCGAGATCGGCGGCCACAGCCACACGCATCCGGAACTGGACCAGCTCGACGACAACGCGCTGCGCTCCGAGCTGACCCGGTGCCGGGACGTCGTCGCCGGTGAACTGGCCGCCATGCCCGTGTCGTTCGCCTACCCGTACGGCTACTCCAGCCGCCGGGTACGGGCGGCGGTGCGGGCGGCCGGATTCACGCAGGCGCTCGCCGTGGGCAACGGTCCGGCACGCCGGGAGCAGGGCCCGTACGCCCTGCGGCGCGTCACCGTGCGCCGCTCCACCGGCATCGAGGAGTTCGCGCGGCTGGCCGAAGGCGGTTCGGTCATCCGCGACTTCGCCCGGGACCGTGCCCTCACCAAGGGGTACGCCATCGTCCGCAGAGCACGACAGGTCCGCCGGAAGGCCATCCGTTCCCGTGTCTGACACGACGACCACACCCGCCACCGAGACCGCCGGGACGTCCGACGCCGGTCCACCCCAGCGACGTTCCGGCCGGCGGCTGCGGCTGCCCGGCCTGGGCAAGGGCAACGGGGGCGGCAGCCAGCTGTTCCGCAACGCCTACGCGCTGATGCTCAACACCGGCATCTCCGCCGTGCTCGGGCTCGGCTTCTGGCTGGCCGCCGCCCGCTACTACTCCGAGTCGGCGGTCGGCCAGAGCTCCGCCGCCATCGCCGCCATGAAGCTCCTCGCCGGCCTCACGGCGGTGACGCTGACGGGCGCCCTGGCCCGCTTCATCCCGGTCGCGGGCCGCGCCACCGGACGGCTCATCTTCCGTACATACGCGGGCAGTTCGGTGATCGTGGCACTGGCCGGCGGTGTCTTCCTGCTCACGCTGGACATGTGGGGGCCGTCGTACCGGTTCCTGCACGGGCCGGTGCCCGCGTTCGGGTTCGTCGGGGCCGTCGTCCTGTGGAACCTGCTCACGCTCCAGGACGGGGTGCTGACCGGGCTGCGCAGTGCCCTGTGGGTGCCCGTCGGCAACACGGTGTTCTCGGCCGTCAAGCTGGCGCTCCTGGTCGCCTTCGCGGTGGCGATCCCGACGAGCGGTGTCTTCGTGTCATGGGTCGCCGCGATCGCCATGTCCGTACTGCCGCTCGGCTGGCTGGTGTTCCGGCGGCTGGTGCCCCGGCACGTCAAGGCGACCGAGGAGCACACGGAACCGCCGGCGCTGAAGGAGATCGGCCGGTTCCTGGCCGGCGACTACACGGGATCGCTGTTCTCCCTCGCCGTGGTCTACCTGGTGCCGGTGATCGTCGCCGCGCGGGTCAGCTCCGCCGACAACGCGTACTTCTACATCACCACGACCATCGGCGGCACGGTCAACCTGCTCGCCATCAACATGGGCGCCTCACTGACCGTCGAGGGCTCGCACGATCCGGCCCGGCTGGCCGCCAACACCCGGGCCGCGCTCAGGCGCATGGCGCGGATCATGCTGCCGGTCGCCGGTGTGCTGTTCTTCGGCGCGCCCTGGATCCTGGGGGTCTTCGGCTCGGGTTACGCGGACGCGGCGACCCCGCTGCTGCGCTGGTTCGCGGTCGGCGCGGTGCTGCGGGTCGTCATGGAGACGTACTTCGCGGTGCTGCGCGCCCAGAGCCGCACCGCCGGACTCGCCTGGATGCAGGGCCTGTTGTGCACACTGGTGCTCGGTCTGACGCTGGTGCTGCTCCCCCGGATGGGTCTGACCGGAGCGGGCGTCGCGGAGATCTCGTCCCTCGCGGTGATCGTCGCGATCGCCGCACCCAAGCTGTACCGGACGGTCAGGGCGGTACCGGCCGACTCCGTCCCCGAGGGTACGGCACCGGACGGCGACCTCGCCGACCTGACCGCGGGCTCCCGCCGTCGCGGGCAGGGCTGGGCTCCGGACTCGGACACGCTCGCGCTCGGTGTCCACCTCGACTTCGACCACCTGGAACGCCGCCCGGACGTCCGCCCGGGGCCGGGGACTCCGCCCACGGGCACACCGGCGCCCCGGGTGGACCACCGGCCGGCCTGGGCCCTGGAACCGGTGGGGCCGGAGGCCGTGGGGCTGCCGACGGGCGCGGCCGGGGAGCTCGCCGTTCCGGGGAGTGCGGACGACGAACTCGTACGCGCCGCGCAGGCATCGCTCGTACGGGAGATGCGGACCTCACACGCCCCGCCCGACCCGTCGCCATCGCCTCCGCTCTCCCTGCGTGAACGTCTGCTGCCCACCCGCCTCGGCGTGGCCCTCGGCTGTCTGCTGATCGCCGCGCTGCTTCTCTACTGGGTGCCCGCGTCCCGCCTCGGCGAGGCCGACCTGGACCGGATGGGCGGGCTCGGGCTGATCTCCGTACTGCCCGTGCCGACGCTGGTCGGGGCCGGGCTGCTGGTCCTGGTGTTCTCGTCGCTGCTGTGGGGCAACCGGGAGCACCGGACGCTGCTGGCTCTCACGCTGCTCGCGACCGTCGTGTCGCTGCACGCGCTGCCCGCGGTGATCGAGGCCGAGCCACGGTTCGCGACGGCGTGGCAGCACCTCGGGTTCATCGACCACATCGACCGGACCGGGTCCGCCGTACCGGACCTGGACGCCCGCTGGAGCTGGCCGGGCTTCTTCGCCGGGGCCGCGTTCGTGGCGAAGGCATGCGGGGTCGGTGACCTCACGGAGGTCATCCGCTGGTGGCCAATGACCATGCAACTCCTGTACCTCGCACCGCTGTTCCTGCTGACGCGCTCGCTGCGGGCCAGCTGGCGCGCCAAGTGGACCGGCGTGTGGATCTTCGTGCTGAGCGGCTGGGTCGGCCAGGACTACTTCTCCCCGCAGGGTTTCACCTACCTCCTCTATCTGGTCTTCGTGGCGATCCTGCTGGTGTGGTTCCGGGCGCCACGGGTGCTGTGGGCGAGGATGCGGCCGGGCGAAGCGGAGGTCGAGCCGGCCGACCGGCGTCAACAGGCTGTCCTGCTGGCTGTGTTGATCGCCCTGTTCGCTGCGACGGTCCCGGCCCACCAGCTGACGCCGTTCGTGATGCTGGGCGTACTGGCGGTCCTCATCCTGATCGGCAGGTCCGAACTGCGGGGGCTGCCGATCCTGTTCGGCGTCATCGTCGCGGTCTGGGTCGGTTTCATGGCCGAGCCGTACTGGTCGGGGCACTTCGACGAGCTCTTCGGCGGTATGGGCGGAGTGGGCGGCAATGTGTCGTCGAGCGTCTCCGGCCGTATCGAGGGCGGCAGTTCGTCCCACAAGCTCGTCCTGTACACCCGGGTGCTGCTGGCGGGCGGGGTCATGACCCTGGCCTGCTACGGCTGGTGGCGCCGTCGCGACCACAAGTACCGCGAACGCTCCCTGCTCGTCCTCGCCTTCGTCCCGTTCCTGGGCTTCGGGATGCAGTCGTACGGCGGCGAAATGGCCCTGCGCGTCTTCATGTTCGCCCTGCCCGGCGCGGCCCTGCTCGCCGCCCTGGCGCTGTTCCCGCGCACCGGGATCACGGCGAAGGAACGGGACCGGGACCGGATCAGTCTGGCTCCCTTGGCCGCTCTGCTGGCGGGCCTGGTCCTCATGGGCGGCTTCCTGGTGGCCCGCTGGGGCAACGAGCCCTTCGAACGGACCCGGCCCGGCGAGGTCGCCGCGATGAACTACGTGTACGCGCACGACGATCCGACCGTACGCCTGCTGTGGCTGAGCAACGACCTCGTCGACAACGTGACGCCGGCCCTGCCCTGGGGCGCCAGGGACATGGAGAAGGTGCAGTACGTGCCGACGCTCGCACCGGTGGACCCGGTGCTGGTGTCGGGGCTGGTGAAGGCGCTCAAGGACGCGGGGCCCCACTCGTATCTGATGGTCAACCGCAGTCAGGTCGTCTACCTCCAGCTGGACGTGGGCTACTCGGCTGCCTGGGAGAACCGGCTGCTCCAGAACCTGGACGGCCGGGACGAACTGAAGAAGGTGTTCGTCAACTCCGACGTCACGATGTACTCGCTGCGGCAGCAACCGGAGGGCAGGGTCGCGAAGGCCGATCCCGGCCCGATCGGCCCCCAGGTGACGTGGACACCATGGTCGGTGGTGGGCGGCCTGGCGGCCGTCGCCCTGATCCTGCTGCTCACGGCCCGGGAGGTCGTCCGGGTCGCGTTGCGGCCGAGCGTGCGGCAACTCCGTTGGCTGCAGAGCAGCTTCTGGTTCTCGCTGCCGCTGCTGGCGGTACTGCTGGCTTCACTGGTGCAGCGGTTCCTGACGATGAAGTGAGGGTGGGGGTGGCTCGGTGGCCGAGTCGTCCAGCGGTCGAGTGTCCCAGTGGCTCACCGGTCGAGTGGCTCAGCCACTGGGTGATTTGCCGGCCGAGTGGCCGACTGGTTCAGCCACGGACTGGCTCACCGGCCAAGTGGCCGACCGCCTCAGCGGCTGAGCCACTTCACCTCATACGCGCCCATCGCGAACCGCTTCCCGTCCACCTGCGCGTCGATCGGCCGGTCCAGGGTGTTGACGACGAGAACGGCCTTGTCGTCGGCGAGTACGCGCACGTTGGACACGTCACCCGGGGCCACCAGGACGGTCTCGTACTCCGTGCCCGGCGGGAACGCGGCGCTGAAGCGGGAGACGAGGTCGTACATGGGAAGTGGCTGTCCCCCGCCGTCACTTGAGGTGGGGGTCCACAGGCAGCCCGCGCAGTCGGTGCCCTTCTCGGCCTCGGGGTTCCAGTAGAAACCGGAGGAGGCGCCGCCCTTGGCCATCGCGATCATGCCGGCGGCCTGGACGGCCTCGCGGCGGGTCTCGGACCAGTCCGTGCGGTCGTCGTTGCCGTCGGCGGGCTCGACGTAGTACTCGGCCCACCACAACGGCAGCCCCCGCGTCCGTGCGCGCACCCAGTTGCCGACGGCGGTGAACTTCTCGGTCGCCGCGAACTCGTCGGGCAGCAGGTCGTCGTCCTTGGTGTAGCTGGAGCCGTCCACCACGACGAAGTCGGCGCCCGCCTTGTGCGCGTTCCAGTAGTCGAAGGCGTCGAGGACCCGCTGGTCCATGGCGCCCCAGGGGCCCCTGAAGGTCGTGGAGGCGTCCGGCTTCTGCCGGGGGTCGAGACTGTCCATGACGAGATACGGCCCGCCCACCATGATGTCCTCGTCGACCTTCTTCAGCGCCTTGTAGACCAGGTTGTACAGCTCGGTGTAGCCCTCGTAGTCCCAGCGCGCCTCCGGGTTGTTCCAGAAGCCCTTGAACTCGTTCCACACGACGAAGTGGCGCACATCGGGATAGCGCTTGGCGACGGTCGCGGCGAGCGTGGCGAAGTCCTTGTAGTGCGCGCGCTCGGGGGCGGTCTCCAGGGCGGACTGGCTCCAGTTCGTGTTGTCGGAGCCGGACTTGCCGCCCTTCATCCAGTCCGGGGCGCAGCACAGGGTGACCACCGGGGTGGCGCCGGACGCGCGCATGAAGTCGATGCGGCGGTCCATCTCCGCGAAGTCGTAACGCCCCTTCACCGGCTCGGGGTTGCCCGCGCCCCAGCCCATGATGTGCTGGTTCTGCGGCAGCCCGGCGTCCTTCGAGAACAGGCCCTCGACCCGGTCGACGGCCGCGGCGTTGCCCTCGTCGGCACTGAACTGGGTGTGCGTGAAGCCCCATCCGACGTCCGGCCCGGACGACGCGGAGGAGGAGGCGGGCGGCGTGCCGTGCACCTTGTCGCCGTCGCGGGAGGTGCCCGCGGTGCTGCCGCCGTTCGAGGGCAGCGTGTTGATCAGGGTCAGGACCAGGGCCAGCGCGGCGGCCCCCACACCGAGCAGGGCGGTGAGCTGCCACCGCCGAGCCCCCGAATTCCACCCATGGCATCCCATCAAGGGCAACAGTAACGGCGGGGCACGGGCGGAGGGCAGGCCTCCGCAGCGCCCAGCCGGTCACAGGCCAGAACGTGTCGGACGCCCAGGCCGAAGACACCGCACACGTAGACACACGGCGACACACTGCGGCACTCTGCGCGCACTGCGGAAACCGGGTGCACAGGGCGCCCGGGTGCCGGATCATGGCGGCATGTCCGCGAACCCACACGACGCGCTGCCGATCCGGCTCAACGTCGACGACAGTGACTCCCCGTCCGATGTCGTCGACGCGCTGTTCCTCGGCCGCTTCGCGACGGGCGAGCAGCCGTACTCGCACGCGGTGAACATCGACCGCGTACGGTCCGGGGCGACCCTTCTTCCGCCGGGCGCCCGCGTACTGCGCGCCGCCCGCGACGACGACCGCAGCGCCACCCTGGCGGAGGGCGACGGCTGGACCCTGCTGGTGTCCCGCTGGAACCGTGGCGCCGACGTCACGGTGACGGCGACCACCCCCGAGCTGGCCGCGAAGATCCTCGACCAGACGACGGACGGCGCGGCGGACGAGCCCGAACCCCAGCCGGAGAACGTGACGATGGGCTTCTGGTACGTGTCCCCCCGCCGGGGCCCGCACCGCACGACGCGCCAGATCTCGGCGGGCACGTGGGAAGAGGTCCGCGCGAACTACACGGCACCGGTGGCGGACGCGATGGACGGCCTGATGAAGACGACCCCGGAGGACATCGCGGGCCGGCTGCTGTTGCTCCACGGCCCGCCGGGCACCGGCAAGACGTCCGCGCTGCGCACGCTGGCCCGTTCCTGGCGGGACTGGTGCCAGGTCGACTGCGTCCTGGACCCCGAGCGCCTCTTCTCCGACGTCGGCTATCTGATGGACATCGCGATCGGGGAGGATGACGGCACGGGCAAGGGCCGCTGGCGCCTGCTCCTCCTGGAGGACTGCGACGAACTGATCAGGGGCGAGGCGAAGCACACGGCGGGCCAGGCACTGTCGCGGTTGCTGAACCTGACGGACGGCCTCCTCGGCCAGGGCCGCAATGTCCTGGTGGGCGTGACGACCAACGAGGACCTGGAACGCCTCCACCCCGCGGTGGTCCGCCCCGGCCGCTGCCTGGCCCGCATCGAGGTGGGCCCCCTGACCCGCCGAGAGGCCTCGACGTGGCTGGGCACGGAGGACGGAGTGGGCCGCGAGGGCTCAACCCTGGCCGAGCTGTATGCCCTACGCAGGGGCACAACTCCTACGACGGTCCCGGACCCGAGGGAGGGCGCGGACGCGGGCTTGTACTTGTAGCAGGCGGAGGATGCTCCTGGGCGCGCGGAGGACTGCGCGTCTTTAGGGGACGCGGGGAATGCCGCGTTTCGGGGCGCGAGGAACTGCGCACCGTGGAGGCACGGGCAACCGCAGGCTTTCAGGGCGCGGGATACTGCGCGACAAGCCTCCGCAGCCGCCACCGCCCGGCAGCCGCAGAGACGCCCCCTCCTCACCCCTCACCCCTCGTAAGCCGCCCGCAAAGCATCCTTCACCGCGCCCAGCGCCGCGTCCTGCCCCAGCCCGAGCCGCCGAACCCGCTCCACGTAGGCCTGCGCGGCAACCGCCGCCTCCCGATCCGCCGCCGAGCCCGCGGCTGCGACAACCGTCCCGTTGCGCCCCCTCGTCTCGATCACCCCGTCCGCCTCCAACGCCCGATACGCCTTCGCAACCGTGTTCGCGGCGAGCCCCAGTGACTCGGCGAGCCCCCGAACGGTCGGCAACCGGTACCCCACCGGCAGCGTCCCGGCCCGGGCCTGCTCGGAGATCTGGGCGCGCACCTGCTCGTAGGGCGGCGCGCTGTCATCGATGCGGATCTTCAAGGTCACGCTGCGATTGTCCCGTACCGGCCGGAAAATGAGAGGCACCGGCCACATCTCGCCGCGTAACGTCCGGGCTCATGACAGTGACCGTGCGAGCCCTCAGCACCGAAGACCGGGCCGGCGTCGAGGCCTTCGCCCGCGTCCGCCGTCTCGCCCTCCCCTTCCTCCTGGTCACGCCGGAGGCCATCGCCTACGACATCGCGCACGCCCACCCCGACGCCCACTACCAGGCACTCGTCGCCGAGGAGGACGGCGAGGTCCTCGGCACCGCCCAGACCGCGGTCGTCCACGACAGCCCGGAGCCCGGCCAGGGGTACGTCAACGTGTACGTGCACCCGGAACACACCCTGCGCGGCGCCGGTTCGCACCTCGTCCGCGCCGCCGAGCAGCACCTCGCCGCCGCAGGGGTGACGAAGTCCTTCTCCTGGGTGTTGGACGCCCCCGACAACCGCGCCTTCGCCGAACGCCGCGGCTACCGCTCCAGCCGCAACGCGCACTTCCTCCGCCTGGACCTGGCGAACGGCAAGCTGCCCCCGCTCCAGGACCCCCCGCCCGGCGTCGAAATCCGCCCGGCCTCCGACTTCGCCGCCGACCCGCGGCCCCTGTTCGACCTGGACGCGGAGACGTCGTCGGACGAACCGAGCGATGTCGACTACGAGTTCACGGACTACGAGGCCTGGCTCCGCGAGACGTGGCAGCACCCCCTGCTCAGCCACGAGCTGACCTCGGTCGCTGTCGTCGACGGCCGCCCCGCCGCCTTCAGCGCGGTCCGTACGGACGGCACCCCCCTCCCCCACACTCGAATCCGCTCGAGCGGGGGGACCCCCATCGGCACCGTGATGACCGGCACCGCCCGCGGCTTCCGCGGCCGAGGCCTCGCGAAGCTCGCCAAGAACGACTCCCTGCACCGCGCCCGCGCCGCCGGGTACACGGAGGCACTGACGGGCAACGACGCCGGGAACGGCCCGATGATCGCGATCAACAACTGGTTCGGATACGAGATCTGCGCAACGGAGGTGCGGTATGTCCGCGAACTCGGCTGAGGCCACGCCCTCGCCCCCGACCAGCCCCTCGGTGACCGTCGTCCTGGTCAAGGGCGGCCGTACCAAGATCAGTTACCCCGCCGCGCTGCTTCACGACGACGGCACCCGGCTCGCCGTACGCGCTGCCTGGGCCAGCGGCGGAGTGCGCGACTTCGGCTTCGTCCGCTTCGAGCCGGGTGACGTGTTCACGGAGTACTACTGGCGGGACCGCTGGTACTCCGTGAAGGAGGTCCGAGACGCGACGGGCACGCTGAAGGGCTGGTACTGCGACATCACCCGCCCGGCCACCCTCACCGGCACCGACCTGGTCGTCGAGGATCTCGACCTGGACCTGTGGCGCTCCGCCGACGGCACGGACGTACGGCGGCTGGACGAGGACGAGTTCGAGGAGAGCGGTCTCGCGAAGTCGGACCCGCAGGCCGCGTCCGCCGCCGTTTCGGCCCTCGACGAGCTGGAGTCGCTGGCGCGCGAGGGCGGCTTCGAGAAGCTGCTCGACTGAACGTACAAGCGGGCTTCCAGAGATACGGGCCTACGCGCTGACCTGCTTACGGGCTTACGGGCGGGCCAGTACCGCGTACCGCTCATCCTCGACCTCGCGCCCCCACAGCCGCGCGTCGCCGGACAGTCGCTCCACGCGTACGTCCGCGGCGAGGGGCGCGAGCAGCGCGGTGAGCCGGTCGGCGGGTATGCCGACCGGGCTGACCGTCCCCCACACCCCCTCGACCAGCACCAGCCGCCCGCCGGCCCTGAGCAGCCCCTGCCAATGCCGCAGCACGCGCGCGGGGTCGGGCAACGTCCACAGGACGTGCCGTACGAGCACGACGTCGAAGCGCTCCTCCCTCACCGGCGGCGCCGCCGCGTCACCGACGAAGAACACCGCGTCACGGCCGGCCAGCTTGGCCCTGGCCTGCTCGACCATGGCCCGGGACGCGTCCACGCCGGTGACACGGTGCCCCTGTTCGGATGCGAGGAGCGACAGGCTGCCGGTGCCGCAGCCGAGGTCGAGGACGTCGGCCGGGCGGTCCGGCAACCAGGACCGCAGCCGGGTGGCCCAGGCCTCGCGCACGACCGCGTCACGCAGGCCGTGGTCGGTCTCGTCGTCGAAGGTGGCCGCCTCGGCATCCCAGTCGGTGTTCGTCATACGGCCAAGAGTGACACCGGCCACTGACAATCGAATCGTGACGGCCGCCACTGACAGGCCGGCGCCGATGAGTCACCCTCCCGGAAAGGGTCTATCTCCGCGAAAACGCGGAACACGGTAGACCGAAGGAGGCAGCCATGCGCCGCGTAACCGTGCAGAAGCCCCTGAAGAAGCCGGACTCCCGCAGAGTCCGGGAACAGGCCGACGAACGCACCACCGAGCGTCCCGAGGTCCGAAAGGACATCGCACGCATCTGGTGGCCGGAAGGATGAAACCGGCCCGCCGTCGACGGCCGTACAGAGCCTGACCGCCGTCAGGCCCGGCGCTCGCGCTGCCTACCTGAGCGCAGTCCGAACCCTTCCTTAAGCCGAGCATAAGGATCTCCCTCGCCTGCCTCCAGCAGGCGATTCCGCGGTTTCTTGGGGCTAGCTTGCTGATCGCCCCCTGATTGACCGTCGCGAGGAGTTCCCGCATGCCCGCACGCCGCCGCACGGCAGCCTCGATCGCCACCGCGCTCGGCGCGGTCCCCCTCGCCCTCGTCCTCGCCACGCCGGCATCCGCGCACGGCTCGCTGGGCGACCCGGTCAGCAGGGTCGCCCAGTGCTACGCGGAGGGCCCCGAGAACCCCGCGTCGGCCGCGTGCCGGGCGGCGGTCGCGGCAGGCGGCACGCAGGCGCTGTACGACTGGAACGGCATCCGCGTCGGTGACGCGGGCGGACGACACCAGTCGCTGATCCCGGACGGCGAGCTCTGCAGCGCGGGCAACGACGGGTTCAGGGGCCTCGACCTGGCCCGCGCCGACTGGCCGGCGACCGGCGTGCGCAGCGGCTCGTACACCTTCAGGTACCGCGTGACCGCCCCGCACAAGGGCACCTTCGAGGTGTACCTCACCAAGTCGGGTTACGACCCGGCCCATCCCCTTTCCTGGGCCGGCCTCGACCTCGAACACCCGGTCGCGACGGCCACGGACCCGGACGCGGCGGGCGGTTTCTACACGTTCACCGGCAGCCTGCCGCAACGTTCCGGCAAGCAGCTCCTGTACGCGGTCTGGCAGCGCTCCGACAGCCCGGAAGCGTTCTACTCGTGCTCCGACGTGACGTTCGGCGAGGGTGCAGACGCAGGTGCCGGTGCCGCTGCCGGCGGCGGTGCGTCGAGCGGCGCCTCCGCACCCTCCGAGGAACAGTTCGAGGACGGTGCCGACGAGTCGACGGCAGGACACGCGGGTCACGGTGAGGCGGAGGCCGGTACGTTCGCCACTTCTTCCGCCACTCCGTCCGCCGGTACGTCCATCAGTACGCCGGTCGCGCAGCCGAAGGCAGCGGGCGCCGCGGTGGACCTCGCCGACACCGGAGGTGCTTCTGGCACCGGGTACCTCGCGGTGGGCGGCGCGGGCGCGTTGGCGGCGGGCGCTGTGGCTCTGGTGCTCTCGGTCCGGCGGCGTGCGGTGGGGGGCGCCGGACAACACGGCCGCTGACCCTGGTACTCGCTCCCTCCCTCCCCGCTCCGTCCGCCGGGGCCTGACTGGCGGCTCAGGCCGGCCAGGCCCCGGCGGACGATCCCTGAGATCCCTGATCGGGTCAGCCGATCGCCGACAGACAGGTGGTGGCGGTGGCGTGCGCCGGATCGAGGGCGTTCGTCACCTCGTGGAACGCGATCCGGTCGAGCAGTCCGAGGGCGGCATGTTCGGAGATGTCCAGTGGGCACAGGGACTGGATCAGGACGTTGTGCACGTCGGATCCGTTCAGGAACTGGCTGCGGTACGGCGTGACCACCTCGTCGTACCGGGTGGCGATGACCGTGTAGTGGACGCCGGGGACGGTGTCGCCGCCGGCGTTGAGCTTGGCGAGGAAGGCGGACCCGGCCACCTGGTCGGCGAGGGCGGGGGTGAGGGTGGAGAGCAGGTTCTCGGCCCCGGGGAAGTGCTTCAGCAGGTTGGTGAGGCCGTTCAGGGTGGTGCCGTGGTTGCTGGGCGCGATGCCGATCAAGGTGTTCACCTCGGCGGCGCCGCCGAGGAACTTGAGGTAGTAGCGGGGCATCATGCCGCCCTGCGAGTGGCCGACGAGATCGGTCTCGGCGGCGCCGGTCGCGGCGAGCACCTTGTCGACGAAGACGGCGAGCTGCTCGGCCGACTTGTCGATGGGGCCGAGACCGTAGAAGAGAGGTACGCCGGGCAGTTGGCCGTAGTCGAGCGAGAAGACGCAGTAGCCGCGGTTCTTCAGATACGGCGCGAGGGTGAGCCAGTTGTCGACACCGTTGGCGAAGGTACCGTGGACGAGGATGACGGGGCGGGGATGGGCGGCGGACGGTTTGCAGGAGTAGTTGTTCCAGCCGCTGCTGGGGGCGGATTCGGTCTGCGTTGCGGCCTGTGTCTCGGCCTGCGTTGCGGCTTGTGCGGTGGTGACGGGCACGATGGTGGCCGCGGCGGCCAGCAGCAGTGCGGCGAGGGGTCTGAGTGCGCGGTTCCAGGGCAGCATCGAGTGATCTCCTTGCGGCTCAAGGGATTTGCGACGGCTCCACGCCCTGTGATCCGGATCACGAGGATGTTGTTCACTCGTCAAGTTACGAGCGAGTAGCGCAACGAGGGAAGTTACGCGTCAGTAAAAACTTCCGGCGCTGTCCGGAGACTGTGATATTGGGCGGACGCGCAAGACCCGAGCCCGGTCGGCGTCAACTCCTCGGCATGCAGGGCGAGTCCGCGCACGCGAGCTGGCCGCAGGGAACGCGCCGGAGACAGCGAGCGTCTCCGACCGTTCAGCGGCGGTCCGGTCCGCAGGGACCGCACCGTCGCGAGAGCGGCACAGCCCGGGGCAGGCAGTCAGTCAGCCAGAGCGGCTGGACGCACAGCCTCCGGCCCGAAGCGTCGACGGGCACGGTCCACTGCGGCCTCGACCGCGTGGGCGCGGGCGTCGCCGGGATCCAGGGAGAGCTGTCGGTAGGCGCTGTCGGCCGGCCGCAGGTCGTCGGCGCGAAGCGCGAAGGCGCGGACCCGTGCCCGCTGCAGCCCGAGGCCGGTCAGCAGTCCCAGGACGGCAGCGGCGAGGGCGGGTGAGTGACTGGTGGGTTCCGGCAGCGTGCGCGTACGGGTGGTGGAGCTGCGGTCGGCGTACCGCACGGTGAGAGCGAGCCGACCGGTGGTCCGGCGTTCACCGCGCAGGTGTCCGCCGATCCGGTCGGCGAGTGCCAGGACAACCCGGTGATGCTGTGCCGGGTCGAGACAGTCCCGCTCCAGCACCAGGTCGGCGACCAGGTGCTCGGCCGGTTCCGACGGGGTGACCGGGCGCGGGTCGTGGCCTCGGGAACGCTCGGCCAGCAGCCGGGCGGAGCCGACTCCGAGCAGACGTTGCAGGGTCGCCGCCGGTATGTCGGCGATCTGGCCGATGGTGTGCAGGCCGTACCGGTTGAGCGTGTCCGCCGTGGCGCGGCCGATGCCCGGCAGCGCGGTGACCGGGCGGGGGTGGAGCCAGTCGGCGGCCTGCCCGGCCCGGATCCAGGTGGTCTCGCCCGGCGCGGACGCGTCGGCCGCCATGGCGGCCAGCATGCGGTTGCTCGCGAGCCCGGCGCTGCTGTCGATGCCGTAGAAGAGTTTCAGCCTGAGCCGCGCCGTCTGGACCACGTCGTAGGGAGACAGGTCGAAGTACCGGAGGGCCGACGTCAGGTCGAGCTGGACGGCGCCCGGCGGCACGGCCTGGACGTGGGGCGTGATACCAGACATCAGTTCGACTATGTCGTCGTACCGGGCCCCGGTCAGCGCCGCGTGCAGATGGAGGTGGGCGATGTGCCGCTGACGCATGGTCATCCCGCGCTCCCCGGGCTGCGGTGGCCGAACTTCTTCAGGTCGGCCGAGCGGGTACCGGCGGGTTGCAGATCGGCGTACGGGTGCAGCCGAGCCCCTGTCGTGCCGTTGGCCAGGGTCCGCTGCGGCTGGGCCGGCGTCGGGTGCGGGCGGTCGGCACCGACGAGGGCGAGTGCGGCCTCGGGGCCGTTGTCGCGGCGTGCGGCGGCGACCTCGTCCAGGTCCCAGGCCATGCCGCCGACGACGGTACGGCGGGTGCCGCGCACCTGGACCGTGCCGCGCACCAGCAGCAGTCCACTATGGAAGACGGTGTACGCGCAGGCCGGGTGGGAGTCCTCGAAGAAGGCCAGGTCGACCAGGCCTGAGCCGTCCTCCAGCGTCACGAAGATGACCCGCTTGCCGCTGGCGATCGGCGGGGTCTGGGTGGAGGCCCGCACCCCGGCGACCAGGACCTGCTGCCCGGCGCGCAGTCCGGCCAGATGGGCCGCGTCGGTCGCGCCGATCTCGCGCAGGAGACGGTGGTGGTGCTCCATGAGGTGCCTGGAGACGTCGATGCCGAGGGTGTTCAGCTCGGCACTGAGCGCCTCGCGTCCGGTCATCTCCGGCAGGCCGCTCGGCTCCACTCCTCCCACAGCGCCTGTGTCGATGGGCAGTTGGCCCGAGCCCGCGGTCCGGTGGCGGGACTGCCGGTGCAACTCGGCGGTCTGGAGCAGCAGATCGCGCCGGGTGAGGCGGCCGTCGTGGAGGGAGCTCAGGGCGCCGATCTCGGCGAGGCGCTCGGCGACCGGTCTGCTGGGCCGGGCCCGCTGCCAGAAGTCCGACAGCGATCCGTACGGCTGACCCTCCTCGATCCGGGCGCACTCCTCCGCGCTCATACCGCGCACCGCGGAGAGCGCGAGCCGTACACCCCACTGCTCTCCGTCGGCCTTCTCCACGGTGTGCTTCACCCGGGAGCGGTTGATGTCGACGGGCAGGACCTGTACGCCACCCCGGCGGGCGTCGGCGACCAGGACGCGCTTGGGCCACATACCGGGGTCGTGTTCGAGCAGGCCTGCCAGCAGGAACGCCGGATAGTGGGCCTTGAGCCAGGCGCTCTGCAACGCGGGTACGGCGAACGCGACCGCGTGGGCGCGGCAGAAGCCGTAGGCACCGAAGGCCTCGACGGTCCTCCAGACCTCGTCCCGGACGGCCGCGCTGTAGCCACGCGCGCGTGCCAGGCCGTGGAACCAGTCCCTGACCGCGGGCAGCCGCTCCTTGTCGCCGAGCGCCCGTCGGGCGATCTCCGCGAGGGCCAGGTCGCAGCCGGTCATCACATGCAGCGTCTCGATGATCTGCTCGTGCCAGATGGTCACGCCGTAGGTGTCGGCGAGCACCGGTTCCAGGTCCGGATGGGCGTACGACGGTGTGCCGCCGTGCCGGGCGGCGATGTACCGCTCGGGCATGCCGCCGGCGACCGGGCCGGGGCGGAAGAGGCTGATGTCGGCGATCACGTCCTGCTGGTCGCGGGGCTGGAGCCGGGAGAGCAGGTCCTGCTGGCCGGGCGACTCCAGCTGGAACAGACCCAGGGTCCGGCTCTCCTGGATGAGTTTGAAGGCGAAGACGTCGTCGAGCGGGACCTGCTGGGGGTCGTCCAGGTCGATGCTGTTGCCGGTGGTCCGTTCGATCTCGGTGACGGCGTGGGCCATCGCGGACTGCATCCGGACGCCGAGGACGTCGAGTTTGATGTTGCCCAGTGCCTCGATCTCCTCCTTCGCGGCCATGGCCATGGGGTAGTCGCCCTGCGGTGTGGGCTGCACCGGCAGCCGGTCCAGCAGGGTGGCGTCGCTGATGACCACACCGCAGGGGTGCATGGCCATGCCGTGGACCAGGGAGTCGAGGCCTTCCGCCAGCTCCCACAGCGGTCCGAACCGGTGCGCCTCGGCGGCCAGTTGCCGCAGTTCGGGCAGTTCGGCGAGGGCGCTGGTGATGTCGGAGGCGCGCAGGTGCGGAAAGCTCTTGGCGATCCGGTCGACGTCCGCCGGGGCGATGCCGAGGGCGAGGCCGGTGTCACGCAGGGCGCGGCGGGCGCGGTAGGTCTCGGGCATCGCGGTGACCGCGACCCGTTCCCTGCCGAACCGGCCGAAGATCGCGTCGTAGCACTCCAGGCGCCGGGCCGACTCCACGTCGATGTCGATGTCGGGCAGGCTCCTGCGCCGCTCACTGAGGAAGCGTTCGAACAGCAGCCGGTGGTCGAGGGGGTTCGCGGTGGCGATGCCGAGCGCGTGGCAGACCATCGAACCGGCGCCCGAGCCGCGGGCGGCGACCCGGATGCCCAGCTCCCGGATGTCGGCGACGACCTGGCCGACGGCGAGGAAGTACGAGTCGTAGTTCAGCCTTGAGATCACAGCCAGTTCGTCGTCCAGCCGGTCCCGGACGGCTCGGTCCCGGTCCCGGTCCCGGTCCGGGCTCCCGTACGGGTTCCGGTCGCCGTCGCGGCCCAGGCCACGTCGGACCAGGCCGGCCTCGCACCGCTCGCGCAGCAGCCGGGCGGCGCCGCCCGCACCGGGACCGGCACCGAACACGGACGGTTCCGGGAAGTGGGCGGTGCCCAGGCCCAGGTCGGCCCCGGGGTCGAGGACACAGGCGCCGGCCGTGGCGGCGGTGTCGGCGAGCAGCCGGCGGGCCCGGCGTGCGTCGGCTCCGGCGCACTCGGCGACCGCGTACGCGATCTCCGTCATCCTTCCCTCGTCCTTCAGCCAGCGCTCCCCGCTGTCGAGGCGGCGCCGGTCGATCGGCCGCAGCAGCCGGGCGGCGTCCAGGACGTCGGCGAGGCGGTGTTGGTCGGGGTCGGCGTAGCGGACGGCGTTGGTGAGAACGGCGGGGGTGCGGGTGCGGTCGGCCAGGGCGAGGGTGCGGGCGGCGAGACGGAGGGAGCCGGGGCCGAGGCCGGTGCCCGTACTGGCCCCAGGCCCAGGCCCAGGCACAGGCACAGACCCAACGCCGCCGCCGGCACCGGCGTCGGTGCAGAAACGTTTATGCAGGATCACTTCCAGCCGCACCCCGCCTCCGAAAACCTCCCGCCACGGCGCCAGCAACCGCGCCGCGACATCCTCCCGGCCCACCGCCAGCGCCCGCACCGGCTCCGAGAGCGGTCCGAGGAGCACGGTCAGACCGGGGCCGCCGTACTCACGCAGCGCCTCCCACGGCACCACCACCGGCGCCGCGCCGGACGCCGTACCGACATGCGCGGCCGAGGTGATCCGGCACAGCCGCGCCCATCCGGCCCGGTCCTGCGCGAGCAGCGTGAACCGCAGCACCGGCTCGACCACATGGGTGCCGCCGCGCGCCGGGGTACGGCGCCGCCGGTCCGGGGGCGGCGGCGCGAGGGCCGCCACCCCCAGG
The DNA here is from genome assembly GCF_033441795.1 of Streptomyces sp. ADMS. Classification (NCBI taxonomy): domain Bacteria; kingdom Bacillati; phylum Actinomycetota; class Actinomycetes; order Kitasatosporales; family Streptomycetaceae; genus Streptomyces; species Streptomyces sp. ADMS. The sequence continues at coordinate 86,286 of NZ_JAVFVX010000023.1, forward strand.
TCGACGCCGAAAACCGGCCGGACCCCTTCCTTCACACAGGCCCGGGCGAACCGTACGGCGCCGGTGACCGTGTCCCGGTCGGTGAGGGCCAGCGTCTCCATGCCGCGCTCGGCGGCCCGCCGGGCAAGCTGCTCGGGGTGGGCGGCACCATAACGGACGGAGTAACCGGACGCGACGTGCAGATGGACGAAGCCCGTCATGCCGCACCTCCATCACTCCACCCCTTTTCAGCCAGTCAATCGATCACCAGTTCGATGATCGACCCACGCTCGATTCGCACTTCCGTTCGATTGGCTCGTTCACTCTAACCCCATCAGCCCCGGTCAGCGACCCGATCAAGAGCCGGAAACGAGCCGATCAAGGACCACGCCAGGGGCCGGACACCCTGGCGCACAACAGAAAAAGGCCTACCCCAAAGCCTCTCCGAAGACTTCTTTCCGGCCGCGCCGAACGCCGAAGAGCCGCCCGGCGCGAACGCCGGGCGGCTCCATGAATCGAACAGACAGGCAGGCGTCAGCCGATCTGCGTACCGGCGGCCGACAGCGCCTTCGTGACTGGCTGGAAGAAGGCCTCCCCGCCCGAGTCGCAGTCGCCACTGCCGCGCAGTCGCCGCTGCCGCCGGAGGTGAGGCCGATCGCGCTGCTGCCCGAGAAGAGCGAGCCACCGCTGTCACCGGGCTCGGCGCAGACGTCGGTCTGGATGAGCCCGCTGACGATGTCGCCGTTGCCGTAGTTCGCGGTCGCGTCCAGACCGGTGACCGTGCCGGAGTGCACCTGGGCCCTGGAGCCACTACGGGTCACCGACTGGCCGACGGTGGCCAGGGGGGGCGCCGGTGATCCGCTGGGAGCTGCCGCTGCAGAGGCTGACCTGGCTCGGGTGGGCGACGTCGGCCGTGCACTTGACCAGACCGCAGCCGCTGCCGCTGCCGGGGAAGCTGGACGACTCGTTCTCGCCGACACGCCGGACGAGTCCGACCAGGTCGGGACCGGCTCGGTGCAGAGCCCGGCGGTCAGGAAGCAGGTCGCGAGGTCTGGTCCTGTCTTGAATTCGCCCCTTCGGAGGTCGAATCCAGCTCCGCGTGCAACAGGGACGCGGCGGACGGCAGTTGCTCCTGCACCGATTGCCCGGCGACCTCCGGCTGTGGTGCCCGTGGCAGCTGTGACGCCTCCGCCTGCCCGGTCGCCTGCCCGGTCGCCTGCCCGGTCGCCTGCCCGGTCGCCTGCCCGGTCGGCGGCCCGGCCGACTGCTCTCTCGGCTGCCCGGCCGGCTGCTGCGCCCGTTCCAGGAAGCGGAGCAGTTCGACCGGGAAGGGCAGGACGAGCGTC